>JANMSA010000782.1:0-1653 GCA_031388865.1 Acidobacteriota bacterium
GGCGCCCCAGATCGCGCCACCGTCTTCGTCACGGATGAAAATGGCCTCCCCGGTGGGGTTGGTCACCATCATCATCAATGTGGGCGATGCGTTCGCACGACCTCGACGGAACAGTGCGCTCGTGCGGCAACGGAGGCGGAGACGCTGCCGATCAGAATACGTTCGATTCGGCTAAGACCGCGAGCACCCACAAAGATACAGTCGGCTCCCCATTTCCGTGCCTCACCGATCAGCGCTCTCTTCGGGTCGCCTTTCTTGACGATCGTGGTAACCATCAGGCCGTCGCGTTGCAATTGGCTCCCGATGGCGTCGATGGTCCGCGACATGTATGTACGCTCGTTATCGTCTGGCGTTACGCGGGGCAGTGTGCTCGACACATCGGCATCTGCGAGCATGAAGAAGCACGTGCGATCATCCAAAGCCGCCACGATCCGCACCTGGCTACCGTCCGGCCATTTTCGGTGGCGGATCGAGGCGACAGCGTCTGCCGCGCCCACCGAACCGTCGAACCCGAGGAGCACTTTCGCCGGTCCATCCTCACGAGTGCCGCGACTGTGCCGCGCCACACGCACGGCGCATCGCGCGTAGTGCAGGACGTTCTGCGATACGCTGCCCAGTGCGAATCGCCTGGCGGCCGTAAGGCCGCGTGAGCCGACCACGATGAGGTCCGCACGCAGTTCATCAGCTTTGGTGACGAAGGCCCAGTAAGGCGAATCGGCGACCGCTTCTGCGCGCACCTGCCAGGCGGGAAAGAGGCTTCTGATGAAGTCGGCGCCGTGCAGCGATACCTCACGCGCGTGGAGCATCGCTTCCGCCGCGCGCTCGTGTGCGCGTTTGAACAGCTCGCGGTTAGGATCGTCAGGCGACGGCGGGTTGAGCAGCCCCGGCCACACATCCGCAACCGTCATCACGATCGCGTCGGTATTCTCAGGAAGGCCAGCCAGGCGGAGATCCGCGATCGCGGCGTTCGCGCCCTCTGATCCATCATAAGCAACCATGATCTTCATATCGCCTCCTGCTTACGGAATCGGACGTTCGTGCGCTCAATGTCGCGGCTGACATTCACGCCTCCGCCGCCCGGCAGATACACCGGCGTCGCGCAGCACATCTTTCGGTCCGCGACGATGTGCGGAACTTCGAGGAAGAAATCCAGAGCGGGATTCAGCGTGACGGTCAGGATCCTCTTCATCGATCGTCTCTGCGCCACAGTATCGGCCGTTGCCGCAGTTCGGTCAGTGATCGTGCCCGCGCGTGGCGGTGACCAGGCGTACATCAGCAAGGGGCTGCCGAGGAGGGCGATATCGCCCAAATCCAGGGTGCGTCTGCGCAGCGCATCTCGAGTCACAGTTCCCGGCGAACATGTCCCAGGCTCGGTCACCTTGGGCCCGGATTCCGCTACGTAATTCGCGTGAGCGGAGGCACGGACGGGTCGCAGTACTGGCGGAGCGCGTTCATCGCGGGTGTCGGTACGCCCGCCCGGTCAGCGAGGGCCGCAAACTCTGCTGCGAGCGTCGACATCTCGTCGCGAGCCGCGTTTGCGTGCCGGGCCGCGAGCACTTCGATCGCGTGAGTTCCGACTACGCCTTGAAGGATCGCGACTAGTAGCCGTTCCGGTACTGCGCGGAGGACGCGGAATCGCGCCGGGGTGACCGG
>JANMSA010000514.1:0-3729 GCA_031388865.1 Acidobacteriota bacterium
CTGGCTGCCGCGGGCTGAGCTCTACCTCGTGAAGATCTCGTGGGACGAGGTCGCTCTTCGCGATCGGATGAAAGCCGCCGGAGCCCGCTGGAACGCGGAGAAGAAGCTCTGGTTCGTCTCCGGGTCCACCGTCCGAGCCCTGATGCTGCAGGACCGCGTGGTGGGCTGGCTCGATCTCGGGTAGATATCCACAGGTAGATGTAGATATCCACTGCTATAGACTTGCATCTACGAATAGATGGCCACCGAGGTCGTCGATTACAGAGTTGGACGACGAGGTCATAAGGCACGTGGACCCCAATTCAACCGTCGTGCAATCCATCCGTTGGGTGTCCCAGCACTCCTCGTGGCGGGCGGGCTATTTCTCCTGAATACGGCGGTCTTTCATTGGTGGGCCGCCGGCGGGCCACCGACTCCCAATCCGGACTGGCATCGCTCGTGGGGCAATCGATTCCTCGCCATGGCATCGGGTGCAGTAGTTCTTGCCGCAGCCATCGTGTGGCCGCTTCGCCGGCGACCGGCCGAAAGGCCTCGCTAGAATCACGGCGTCGTCCAACTCGGCCGCTGCAGCCGACGGCCACCGCTGCGTCGTCCTCGTAGGTGCTACTCTTTCGCGTGCGGTGGCCGCGGCTGAGCGGCAGGCCGTTATGCGCCTCAGGCCATCCGAGGTACGATGACACGATGAATACGGTGCTTCTCGATGAGGCGAGACGACTCAGCGTAGACGAGAGAATCGAACTCGTTTCGGCGATCTGGGACACCGTCGCGGAAGACGCCAACACCTCCGCCCTCCCGGTATCGGACTCGCATCGCCAGGAGCTCACTCGTCGCTCGGAAGATCGGCAGAAGAATCCCGGAGCCGAATCACCGTGGAGTGAGGTAGCGGACCGTCTTCGCAAGCGGTGAAGTACCATATCATCGTTCGACGCCTTGCTGAACGTGACCTCGAAGATGCAGAGGACTGGTACAACGGACAGCAGTCCGGTCTTGGCGCCGAGTTCCGCGGCGTAGTCTCCGACCTTTTCGAACGTCTCGCCGACAACCCAAAAATCTACCCGCGCGTCCATGGTGACGTTCATCGGGTAGTGCTGCGTCGATTTCCTTACCTCGTGTACTTCGTGATCGAGCGCTCCCGCGTAGTCATTCTTGCTGTTCTCGACAGCAGGCGAGATCCCGGCGTTCACCGTGAGCGGTCCGGCGCATAACTCATAGGACTCTACACCGCATCCCCCAGCACGAAGATCGGGCCGACGGTGCAGACCGTGGCAGGCTGATGACCGCGCTGTAGTGAGTGAAGAAGATGCGGTGATGAGTTCAGTTGGACGAAGCCGTGGGCCTCTTGGGGAAAGTATGGCTCAGAGCAGGGTGTGTGGGCCTGAGGAGTCGATGCGAGGTGAGGTTCAAGCGGCGGGTTCGTGACCAATAGCGTCGATGCGGAGGCGAACAAGAGTCAACACTGTCCGATTTGGAGCGCGGGTGACGCGTTCGATCGGTGAGTCTCGGCATAAAGGCACACCTCTCCCGACGCAACGTGGACGATGCTCGAACGACCGGGTTGGAACGGGTCGTCGCGCTCTTGAGGTATCGAACCATGTGCGGCGGCATTGAGGATCGACCTGGGCAATGTGACGCATCGATCCCTTGTGACATTGAGGACAGAGTCGCGGGTCCGGGATGGGATTGCGTGGACGGATGGGTCGCCTGGAGGCGATCAGCTCCCTTGCCTTGGCGATGTTGACCGAGCGGTCGCGATTGGCGAGGAAGCCGTAGTAGCGGACACGCGTGAAGCGCGGCGGGAGCACGTGCGTGAGAAAGCGTCGAAGGAACTCAGCGGCGTCGAGCTGCATGGTCTCCTGGGCATTGTTGGCCGTATAGTCACGCCAGGAGAACGTGACGGTCTCTCCATCGGACGAGAGGATGCGCCGGTTGGAGATGGCGATGCGGTGGGTGTAGTAGGCCAGATAGGCGAGCACGTGCTCGGGACCACCGAACGGAGGCTTGGCGTACGCGTGCCAGTCAGTCCTGTACGAGCGCGCCAACAAGAGATCGAGGGCCTGAGCGTCAGCGACGACCTCGGTGGGGATCTTCAGCGTGCCGCGGGCGTAGGCATCGCGAACAGCATTGCGGAAGAGCGTGCGGAAACGGCGAGAGAGCGGCTTGACCGCGAAGAGGAAGTCGAGCTTGGGAACGCGCACCCAGCGGCGGCCATCGCGAGAGAAGCCGCCGCCGGCACGACGCAATGGATGTGGGGATGGAAGGCGAGCGTCTGCCCCCAGGTGTGCAGAACGGTCAGGGCTCCCATGTGCGCTCGGAGTCGCGAGGCGCCAAGGTCGAGCAAGGCCTGACCCGCGCAGCGAAGCAGAATGGCGTAGATGACCTCGGGCGCCAGCAGAGCGAGAACGTTGAGGATGGCCGGGATGGTGAAGACGACGTGAGAGTAGGGAACGTCGAGCACTTCGTCACGCCGCGCGTCGAGCCATCGTTCCCGCGCCTCACCGCCGCAGCACGGACAGTGCCGGTCGCGACACGAGTTCCAGAAGATGTGCTCGAAGCCGCACGAGTCACAGCTGTCGCGATGACCGCCGAGGGCGGCCGAGCGACAGTCGGCGATGGCGCGCATCACCTTGCGCTGGGCGGCGCCCAAAGGGAACCTGGCCAGAACATCACCGCCCTTTGCACGAACGATGGCGCCGAGTGAAGTCTCGGAGCCCATTGAGGATCACTCGGGGGACCCGAAGTGAGCAGCGAAGGGGGTGGTGGTGGTGACCATGGGCGCTCTCCTATCAGTGAGATTTCATCAGTAGATCACCTTGGCCATCGCCGGGTGGGGCGGGCGGAGGCGTCAGGGCCTCGGTAGTAACCCTCAACCACGCGAAGCGCGCCGCGTAGCGGCTTCGTTCAACTCGGCATTGCGCCGGACTCCGACCTGCGCGTTACTGGCCTCCAAGATCTATACTTCTTCGCGTGCGGGTCTGCGCCGGTGAATGCCAGATCCGTTGGGCGTCGGAACTTCCCGCGGCGCCGAAGCGTTATCATCTGCGGTGATGACCAGCTGGACAGCAGTGTTCGTCGAGGTCCCGGAAGGCTACGCCGCCTTTGTCGAAGAGTTGCCTGGCGCCAACGCCCAGGGCACGACGCTGGATGAAGCGCGGGAAAACCTGCAAGAAGCTGTTGAGCTAGTACTCGAAGCGAATCGCACGCTGGCAGAGGAAGCACTCGCCGGCAAGAACGTTATCAGGGAGCAGCTCCCGATCGCCGGATGAAACGGCGCGACCTCGTTCGACATCTGGAATCCCATGGTTGCGAGTTGCTAAGAGAAGGGTCGCGCCATTCGGTGTTCGTGAACCGAAGCAAGGGGAAGGCGTCCAGCGTCCCTCGCCACTCTGAGGTGAACGATTTCACCGCCCGGAAGATCTGTCGCGATCTCGAGGTACCAGAACCGTGACCCACGCCCAACTCGCGGTTGCACCGGACGCGAACCGCTGGTTTACTGTTTCGCGAGAGCCCTGATTCGTCGCGCGCGGTTCGCGCCGGTGAACCGCAGGGCCGTTTTTAGTGCATTCGGCGTGCGCACCGATCGAGCCCCAAAGAATGCCATCATCGACATCTTTGCCGAGAGCGCGATAACCGCGGCCTACTCGCACGGACCAGTAGCCACCGGCCTTCTCGAGGTGCAGAGATGGATGACGAGGATTGACTTTGAGCAGCTCGTAATTGTCACGCGCCAGC
>JANMSA010000546.1:0-4555 GCA_031388865.1 Acidobacteriota bacterium
AAGTCTTCAAGTCTTCGAGTCTTCGAGTCTTCGAGTCTTCGAGTCTTCGAGTCTTCGAGTCTTCGAGTCTTCGAGTCTTCGAGTCTTCGAGTCTTCGAGGTGAACTTCGCTTCGGTCTCCGCTGTTCCTTGAAGACTCGATCACTCGAAGACTTGAAGACTTGAAGACTCACTAGCGCGTCCCCGCCTCCCTCGCTGCGATGGATCGCCTCACCAGCTCCTCGTCGATCGTGAGGACCCCGGCCTCTGGAGGCTCGAACTCGAGTCCGCGGATGACCCGGCGGTAGGTCTCCCGGAGAGCACGGGCGCCGAGGCGCTTCTGGCGGGCGGCGTCCCAGGCGATGGCGATCAGCGCGCCGCGGGTGATCTGGAGATCGATGCCGAAGCGGCGGAAGTAATCGCGTGACGTGCGGAAGACCGAGCCCTCCGGCTCGACGAAGATCCGCGCCAGGTCTCCTTCGGCGAGATCGCTGAGCACCACGATCGACTCGAAACGCGAGAGGAACTGCGGCGTCATCCCGTAACGGAAGAGATCCTCGTACTTCAAGTAGTCGCCGAGATGGAACGGCAGCTCCTCACGGACTTCGCCGGACGCCGAGACCACCACGACGGGCTTCATCGGCACGACGTCCTGCCCGATCGTTGCGCGGCGGAGCACGCTGTCGTATAGCTCTTCGAATGCACCTCCAGCAACGAACAGGATCTGTGACGAGTTGATCAGGTACGTCGCGCCGTCCGCCTCCAGCTCGACGTTCTCATTCTCCATGAGTGTGAGCAGAGCTTCCTGCGCGACGATGCCACGCACGTTCGGGTGGCCGCCGACCTGCGCACGGATCTTGTCGACCTCGTCGATGAAGACGATGCCCCGCTGCACTGCCACGATGATCTGTTCGATCGGCGCAGCAGGCCCGAGCATCTGTCGCGCATTCGCGTAGAGGCGGCCGAGCACGCTTTTTCCGTAGCCCTGCCGCTCATCAGCGAGGACGTTCGCGTTCAGCCGGATGACGTTCGCGTACTCACCCAGGTCCGGTGTACGCCCCAGAAACTGCTCGACCGCCCGCATGAGCGTGGTCTTGCCGGACCCCGAATTTCCGATGAGGAGCATGTTCGGCGCTGGCTGCCCGACCAGGTGCTTGACCAGGGCGACCGACACCTCCCGGATGGCAGCGTCCTGCCCGACAACGGACTTGCGCAGCTCCTCGTGGATGTCCTTCGGGCGAAGGGGGAACGTCATGCGCCGCGCAGCTTAGAACATTTGTTCCGAGCTCGCAGCTCGCAGCTCTCAGCTCGCAGGATAGGAAGCACGGCAAGAAGGCGCTCCGGTCGCAACCTTCGGAGAGCACCGATGATCCGGGTGCTCCTGCGAGCTGCGAGCTGAGAGCTGAGAGCTTGATCACCGGTCTAGGTGACGAACGAGAAGACGATGGCGATCAGCAGTACAAGGAGCACCGCCACGGAGACCCACATCGCCTGGATGGTGGGCTTGTGCATGTTCACGGTCTCGCGGCGCTCGCCGAGGAGGTACTGGAGGTACTCGACGCGAGGTTTGAGCACTCCCACCTTCTCCTCGAGGTTCGGATACAGCACTTCGTTGATCCCGGGCACGATCACGACCGGAATGAACGTAGCCCCGCTGCTGCGCTTGATGTAGTCGTTCAGCGACTCGTTGTGGGGCGAGTCGCTGGTGCATACCAGGCAGTGATAGACGGTCGTGGACTGCAGGACGGAAAGCGCCTTGTCGGTGATCTTTCGCGCACCGTAAGTGTTCACGACCGAGTCCGACGTCTGGCGGAGCATGCGCTCGTTGACGTCGGGGACGCGGGTGAAGATGAAGATCGTTTCGCCGGTCGTCAGCGGAAGCTTCTCGACGCGGCGGTAAATCGTTTCACCGTACTCGTCCCACGACTCGGGACCCTGCTCGGTCGTGAAGCCCTCTTCTACGAGGCGGGCCATCAGGCGAAGGACGGGATCGCTCCCCGCCGGAGATTCGATCGGCTTCTCAGCTTTCAGCTCTTGCATATTTGTTGACGAGACGAATCAAGTCCTCGAATTCAAAGGGTTTGCACATGTAGTCATCAGCGCCGCACTGGCGCGCTTTGAGGGCGATGTCGCGGTCGCCGGAGACGACGACGTACGGAATGTCTTTCGTGGAAGCCTGGGCCTTGAGCACGCTGCAGAGCTGCTCTCCGCCCATGCCCTTGATGGTCAGGTCCGCGAAGATCATGGCAGGTTTGCTCTCCTGCACATGATCGAGCGCACTCTGGCCATCGGCCACGACGTGCGACTCGTGCCCGCTGCGCTGCAACACGAGCGAGATCAGACGAGCGACCTGCGGGTCGTCTTCGACGACGAGGATCACTGCGCCCTCCCCGGAGAGAACCCGACGAGGGGCCTCCGGCGGGCCCGCCCGGCCGGCAGCGCCAGCAGTGCACATGGTTTCGCAACAACGCAGGTTTCGTGCGACACGCGTGCATTCAGGCCGGGCCAGCCAGCGCTGCCGGCCGGGCCGGCCCGCCGGAGGTCCCCGCGTCGGTTTCTCCCGGGAACGCGCACTGCGCCTAGATTTCGAATCGGATGCGCACTCCCTTGCGCATGTGTCCGAGGGCCGCGCCGGCCAGCGCGCCCAGTGCGTTCGCGAGGATGTCGGGGATCGACGTGACCCTCGTAGGTAGAAACTCCTGCCAGAAAGCCACGGCTCCCGCTACGACTACCGCGCCGACGATGGTCATCAGGTACGCGACCTTGCGCGCCCGCTGTGGTGCGTCGAACCCCACAAACGCCAGAAAACCCCACGGCACGAACAGCAGCGCGTGTGCGGTGACGGGCATCAGGAACGCGAGCAGCGCGCCGCGCGAGATCGGAGCGGAGCCGCCGCCCAACAGGCTCACTGTGAGGTCCCAGAGCGGGTGGCGATCCGCGGCGTACGCCCGCCCGCTCAGTAGATAGAAGAGCGTAGCCATCAGTACGGTCGTGAGCAGCAGCAACGCGAACGTCACCGGCTTGCGCACCGCGATCGCGTGCACCTGGCGTTTCCCCATCGGGGTGGATTATCCAACGAGACATGGTTGCTGCGGCGACCAATTGCCAGAACCATGCTAAGTCGCCAACTGCTAGAATCCTCAGACCTTTTCATGCCCTCCCTCCGGTTCGCTCCCTACCGTGAAATCGCCTCGGAAATCGCATCCCGCCTCCTGAGCCGGCGTCATGGTCTCGATCCCCTCGCGCCCTGGGACGAAGAGGTGATCGTGCCCTCCCGCGGCGCCGCCGAAGCCATCACGGCGGAATTGCTCCAACGGATGCCCAACGGTCTGGCAGGACTGGAGTTGCAGTCGCTGGAGACCCTGGCCACGCGTCTCCTCGGCGTCCGGGCAGAAACCCCACGGGTGGTCAGCGAGGCGGAGCGCCGGCTGGCGATGCGCACGGCCGTCCGCACGATCGACGACGTAATGATGTCGAGCCGCGGCATCGCCTCGATGCTGGAACGCGCCTATCGCGACGTCCGCGATAGCGGCATCACCCTCGCCCAGATCCTACGTCGGGTAGAGAGCGAGCGCGGCTTGCGAAACCTGCGGCGCACCCGGCTCGTCATCCAGGCCTGGACGGAGTACGAGCGGCGGGTCGCCCTCCTGCATGCAATCGATCCGGCCGATCTGCTCCAGCGCGCAACGCGCCTGATCGGCCCGCAAGTGAAACCGCTGCTCCTGGCTGGCTTCTATGACATGACAGGTGCGCAGTGGCGGCTGACCGAGGCGATGCTTCAGGCTGGACGCATCGCCGGAATCTGGGTGCCGTCCGAGGCGCCCTTCTCGCAAGCGTTCGTGCGATTGGTCGGCCCATTTGTCGAAGAGCGGATCGCCGGGCCGGTCCGTCGTCCGGACCGGGAGACAACAGCGCCTGTGCCGGCGCTGACAGTCGCGAGTTACGACACGGGACTCGCGGAGTTGCGTGATGTCTGCTCACGCGTGGCCGGGTTGATTGCCGGCGGAACTCCTGCGAGCAGGATCGGCATTGTGGCCCGCTCGCTCGAACCCTACGACATGCGGCTCCTGAACCGGTTCGCTGAAGAGCAGGGCTTCATGACGGCGCTGGCCGAGGAGATCCCTCTGGCTGCGCACCGCATTGGGCGCGGGGCTCTGACCCTGCTTCGCCTCCGGGACCGCGGCTTTCCCCGTTCGGACGTGCTGGGACTCGTTCGAGACGGCCTGCGCGCGAAGACGCGCCTGAACCCGGACACCACGGACGCAGAGACGCGCCGCGCCCGGATCGCCGGCGGCACGCGGGAACAGCTCCATCGGATGCGGACTCGCAGCGCTGTCATCGAGGGATACATCGCCCTCGTCGCCGAGCTCGAAGAAATGACCGCCTCGATCGATCAGCAATTCCTCGGCCGTCTCGGCAGTCTCTTCACCATCGAGACAGAGGCGGATCTCCGAGCCGCGTCGAAGCTCGACGAAGTAGCAGCACTGTTCCGCCGCGCCGGAGCGATGACGTCAGCCGACGTCATCGACGCCATCGAACAGGCGAGCCTCCACGAGCAACCGGCAAACCTCAGCCAG
>JANMSA010000552.1:0-2956 GCA_031388865.1 Acidobacteriota bacterium
GGCCTGAACCTCTTCCAGTCGGGATTCACCAACTGGTGTCCGGTGATGGTCATCCTCCGCAAGGCAGGGGTTGCTCGAGCTGATTGCTGCGCGTCTCAGGAGACGCCGAGGACGGCGTGAGCATCGTGCGGAAGGCCACCGGAATCATTCTTCTCCTGGCGGTTGCGCAAAACGCGGCTGCCCAGAGCCTCACGCTCCGCGACGCGGTGGAGGAAGCGCTCTTGCGCAATCCATCCATCGCCGTCGCGGACGCCCGGGAACAGGCCGCTGCCGCTCGGGTGGCGGAGGCGCGCGCCGCGCGGCTGCCACGCGTTGATCTCAGCGAGAGTGTGACGCGCGGCAACAATCCGGTGTTCGTATTCGGCTCGTTGCTGGAACAGGGACAGTTCGCGCCCCGGCACTTCGATCCGGCATTCCTGAATGCACCGCAACCCTTGACGAACTATCGGGCCTCCGTCACGGCGCGCTTCGCGGTCTTCGACCGGTTTCGCACCGCCACCGCCGTGCGCCAGAGCGGAAACGCAGTCAGCCGCGCAGCCGCCGAACGGGAAGAGGCGCAGCAACGAATCCGCTCGGAAGCGGTGGGCCGTTTCTACGGCGTCCTGCTCACTCAGGAGAAGGTGGCCGTCGCGAAAGAAGCGGTGTTCTCGGCGGAGGCGGACGCGAAGGCTACACGGGACCGGTTCGCGCTCGGGTTGCTCGTCGAGTCCGATGCGCTCTCGGCGGACGTTCACCTGGCCGCGTTTCAGCAGCGACTCATCGCGGCGGAAGGAGAGCTGGCGATCGCACACGCGGCGCTTGCGACGTTGCTCCAGCGGCCATTGAACGAGGCCATCACCATGGCCGGAATGCTTCCGAGCCTCCCCGCCGGTGGGCGATTCGACGAACCCGGTCTCGATACATCGGTCGCGCGTGCACTGGCCCGTCGCGCGCCGGTGAAGATCGCGTCTACCGGGACCTCGGACGCTCAGCTACGCCTCGGCGCGGAACGCGGAACACTGCTGCCGCGCGTCGATGCGTTCGGGACATTCGGTGCGAGCGGAGCCACGGCCGGCCAGCGCAGTACCGATCACACCGCAGGGATCGCCGTGACACTCGAGCTCTTCGATCGGGCCAGACCGGCGCGCATCGCTGCCGCGCGCGCGGACGTCGCCGCTGCGCGCGCTGGCGAGGCGATCACGCGCGATGCGGTGACGATGGAGGTGGTGACGGCGTGGCACCGGCTGCGTAGCGCTCGTGAGTCCGCAGTCGTCGCCGCGACCGCGGTCACCCAGGCCCAGGCCGCTGCGCGGATCGTCCGCGACCGCTATGAACATGGCCTGACCACGATCACCGAACAGCTTTACGCACAGACCGCGCTCGCTTCCGCGCGATTCGAGCTCCTTGCCGCCCGTTATGAAAGTGTCGTTGCGCACGCCGAACTGCTGCGCACCGCTGGAGACCTCAACGATGTCCACGCATTCCTCTAACGCAGTTCTTCTGTCCGCGCTGCTGCTGGCGGCGTGCAGCCAGCCGGAGCGGATTCCGTCCCGTGAAACGGTGGGCGCTCCGGTGCTGGTCGTTCAGCGCACCTCATTGCAAGCCTTCCATTCCGTCGCCGGCACCGTCCGGTCGCAGACGACGAGCACGCTCTCGGCGAACGTCGTGGGGAGTGTCGTGCGCGTCCTGGTCGCGGAGGGTGATCGCGTGCGTGCCGGAGACGTGCTTGTGGAGATCGATGCGCGCGAGCCACGCGCGCAGGCCGATCGCGCCCGGGCCGGGGGAGAAGAGGTCGAACGTGCGATCGAGGGCGCGGCGGCGAACGCGAAGCTCGCCGAGGCGACGTATCGTCGCTACGAGGCGCTTCGCGGGCGAGGCTCGGCGAGCCAGCAGGAGTACGACGAGGCGCGAGCCAGGCACATCACCGCCCAGGCGGAGCTGGCGCGCCTCGGCGCGCGTCGCGGCGAGTCGCGCGCCGCTCTGACGCAGGCCAGGGCCGTACTCGATTACAGCAGCGTGCGCTCACCGGGCGACGGGATCGTCACCGGCCGATTCGTCGACCCGGGAGCACAGGCCGCGCCGGGCGTGCCTCTGCTCACGATCGAGGACGAGCGGGCGTCGCGCGTCGACGCGCACGTGCCGGAAAACGTGATCGTGCGTATCGGCGACCACGCGTTCATCGACGCAGGAGGTCAACGTCTGGGCGCGCGCGTGACCCGCGTGCAGCCGTCCGTCGATCCCGCCGCGCGATCGGCGCTCGTGAAGCTCGAGCTGGAGAAACCGCTGCGAGCGGGGACCTACGTCAAAGTGTCATTCCCGATCGGTGCGCGCACCGCCGTCACGGTGCCGCTCACGGCGCTCGTGCGACGCGGACAACTGACGAGCGTCTTTGTGGTCGGCGCCGGCGATGTGGCGCGGATGCGAATCATCACCCTCGGCGCGACGGACGCCGGAAATGCGGAGGTGCTCTCCGGGCTGAACGCCGGCGAGTCGATCGTCACGTCGCCGGCGCGCGTCCATGATGGTGTGATCGTGAGGGGAGGCGCATGAGCCGCGATCCCCGAGGCATTGCCGGAAGACTGGCCGGCTCGTTCATCGAGTCCAAACTGACGCCGCTGGTCATCCTCGCGTCCATCCTCATCGGGGCCGGCGCCCTGGTACTTCTGCCGCGCGAGGAAGAGCCGCAGATTGTCGTTCCGATGGTCGACGTCTTCGTGGAGATGCCAGGTGCCTCGCCGAAAGAGGTCGAGCAACGCGTCACGACGCCGATGGAGAAGCTGCTCTGGGAGATCCCCGGCGTCGAGTACATCTACTCGACTTCCACCGCCGGCACCTCCATGGCGGTGGTGCGCTTCAGAGTGGGTGAGAACGAAGAGAACGCGCTGGTGCGGCTCAACCAGAAGCTGAGCGCGAGCGCGGATCGCCTCCCGCCCGGCGCCTCCGGCCCACTGGTCAAGGCTCGGTCAATCGATGACGT
>JANMSA010000571.1:0-10018 GCA_031388865.1 Acidobacteriota bacterium
CCGATGACCGCGCGGCCACGCACGATCGTGCCTTCGTAGATGCCGCAGTTGCCGCCGACCACGACATCGTCCTCGATCACCACCGGCACATTCCCGACTGGCTCGAGCACGCCGCCGATCTGCGCGGCCGCGGAGAGATGCACGCGCTTGCCGATCTGCGCGCACGAGCCCACGAGCGCGTGCGAGTCGATCATGGTGCCCTCGTCCACGTAGGCCCCGATGTTCACGTACGCGGGCGGCATCATCACCACACCTTTGGCGATGAACGCGCCACGCCGGACCGATGATCCACCCGGAACGACCCGGACTCCGTCCGCCACTTTGAAGCGCCTCACCGGAATGGTGTCCTTGTCGACGAACGACAGAGCACCCGAAGCGACCTCGCTCAGGATGCCGAATCGGAACGCCGCCAGGATCCCTTCCTTCACCCACGTCTGCGCGGCCCAGATGCCGTCCGCGTCGCGGAGGGCTGCGCGGACGGTGCCCTTTTCCAACTCTGCCAGAAACAGGTTGATGGTCTTGATCGCCTCGATCCGATCGGCGTTCGCGAGAGCTTTGACACGGTCTTCGATGGTCAGCATGGAGGCAGTCTCATAGGTTCAGAGTCTCATAGTCGCAGAGCATCACCGTCTCCGACACCGATGAGACTGTGAGCCTATGAAACTGTGCGACTCGATCATTCATAGCAGCCCACACTCCTCCAGAATCGCCCTGAGTCTCTCACGATTGGCGGGCGCGATCGGGGCGAGCGGCGAGCGGACGGTATCCGAGGAGATGACGCCCATCATCTGCAGTGCCGCCTTCGCCGGGATCGGGTTCGACTCGATGAAGTTCCCCAGCAGAAGCGGCATGAGCCGGTTGTGGATGGCGATGTCTCGGGTCTCCACGAGTTGCCGCATCAGGCGCGGAGCCTCGTTGCTCGCGACCGAGATCACGCCCTCGGCACCGACGGCCATCATCGGGAGCGTCCAGGAGTCTTCTCCGCTGAGGACGAGGAAGCCTTCCGGACGTTCCCGCAGGATCGTCAGGATCTGCTCCATGTTCGCCGACGCTTCCTTCACCCCGATGATGTTCGGGATCTCGCGCGCCATGCGCAGCGTGGTCTCCGCGGTCATGTTCACGCCCGTCCGGCCAGGGACGTTGTACATGATCATCGGAAAGCCCGCCTGCATGCGCTCCGCTACCTCCGCCTGCGCACCAAAGTGCCTGCGTAGTCCGTCGGGCGTCGGCTTGTTGTAGTAAGGCGTGATGGTGAGGATGCCGCCGGCGCCGAGGTCGATGGCCTGCTGCGCCAGCTCGACGGCGCGCGGCGTCGAGTTCGATCCTGCTCCCGCAAGGACGGGCACGCGACCAGCCGCGGCCTTCACGGTCAGCTCGACCACCCGGCGATGCTCGTCCGCGGTGAGCGTCGGATTCTCCCCCGTCGTCCCGCACGGCACCAGGAAGTTCACCCCCTCGGTGATCTGCCAGTCGACAAACTTCTCCAGCCCGCCCTCGTCGAGCGAGCCGTCTTTGTTGAAGGGGGTGATCAGGGCGGTGCCCACTCCACGAAACGGCATTCCGTCACTCCAGCTCATCGAAACTGAGCAGCTCATCAAACTTGAACAGGCCCTTGCGGCCGCGGATGCGTTCTGCCGCAAAGACTGCGCCTCTTGCGAACCCTTCCCTCCCGCGTGCGCGATGCGAGATCTCCACCAGATCGTCTGACGAGTCGAAGAAGAGCGTGTGCAGGCCGAACTCCGCGCCGGCGCGGGAAGCGGCAATGGCGGGCTCCAGCTTCCCGCCGCTGCCGTCCTTCACGGCAGACGCAATGGTCAGCGCGGTGCCGCTGGGCGCGTCCTTTTTCTGCGAGTGATGGCGTTCCTCCATCCCCACCTCGTACTGCGGGAAGCGCGCGAAGAGCTCTCCTGCGCGGCGCGCGAGCGCGAACATCGCGTGCGCTCCGGGCGAGAAGTTCGATGCGTACACGCAACCGATCCCCGCCGCGTCGATCCGTCCGCGCACGTCCGCCATCCTGTCGTTCCACCCCGTCGTCCCGATGACGAGATCCAGTGTGTTGTCGCAGGCCACCGAGAGTGCATGATCGAGAGCGTTGGCGTGCGAGAAGTCGATGAGCACTTCCGCGCCTGCGAGGTCGTCATCGCGATCCACATCGAGAATGCACACGACTTCGTGCCCGGCCGCAATCGCGACCCGCTCGATGGTCTGACCCATCTTTCCGTAGCCGTGGATGGCGAGTTTCATGGCTCCCTTCCGGTTGGCGGTTGGCGCTTGGCGGTTGGCGCGGGTTCGCAGGGCGCTTGGACGACGTCGTTTCGGGCGGTTTCCAGCCGTTCGGCAATAGGCAGCAGGCAGTGGGCAGTAAGCAGGAGGCCACCGCCCGAGCCGGTCGAACGGACGGTGTCTATCCCGCCAACCGCCAACCGCCAACCACCAACCGGTCTCAAACCGTCCCCTCCGTTTCGAAGAGCGCACGGTGAATCGCCTTCACCGCGGCGTCTGCATTCGCGTCATCGACGACCGTGCTCAGATTGAGCCCGGAACGGCCGAGGGAGATCATCTTCACGGGGATGCCGTGCAACGCGTCGAGGATGCGTGCGCCTGTGCGGGAGTCGCTCATGAGGTTTCTGCCGACCACCGCGATGATGGACTGACCGTCGGACAGCTCGACTTCGGCCAGTTCGGAGAGACGTCTGGTCAGCTCGTCGACGTCGTGTCGCTCGTCCACGGTGACCGTAACTGAGACTTCCGAGGTTGCGATGAGGTCGACGGAAATGCCGAGCTGCGCGAAGATCGTGAAGAACTGCGCCAGGAAACCGTGCACGCCGAGCATCTTGTTCGACGTGACGTGCACCATGGTGACGTTCTTCTTCCGCGCGATGGATCGCGGTCCGCTTGCGCCGTCCGCGCCGCCGCGGGTGATCAGCGTTCCTGGTGAGGCGGGGTTGTGCGTGTTCAGAACGCGCACCGGAACGTTCGCTTCCACGGCGGGCTCCAGCGTGCGCGGATGCAGCTTCGCGCCGAATTGCGCCAGCTCGGCCGCCTCGTCGAACGACAGTCTGTCGATCACGCGCGCCTCCGGAACGACGCGGGGATCGCAGGTGAGGAGCCCATCCACATCCGTCCAGATCTGCACTTCTTCGGCGCCGATCGCGGCGCCGACGATCGCCGCGCTGAAGTCGGAGCCGTTGCGGCCCAGAGTGGTCGTCGCGCCCCCATGCGTCCGGCCGATGAACCCTCCGATCACCGGGATGATGTTGCGGTCGAGCAGCGGCATGAGCACACGGCGCGCTTCCTCCCGCGTCTTCGCCATGTCCGGCGACGCACCCCCGAAGCAGTCATTCGTCCAGATCACTTCCTCCGACGGAACATGTTCGCCGGCAAGCGCACGCATCTTCATGCTGTACGCGAAGAGTACCGACGAGAGTTTCTCGCCGATGGAAACGACCTTGTCGCTCGCGCGCAGAGTGATCTCGCCGAGCAGGGAGATCCCGCGCAGGATGGTGTCGATCTCGTCGGTCTGCTTTTCGAGCTGGCGGATGAAGGCGTCGAAGAAGTCCGACTTGTGCTGCACGAGCCTGAGCGCCACTTCCTCGTGACGATCGCGCACACGGCGGATGATCTCGCGCACGAGCTCCGGCTTCTGCTCACGCGCTGCCTCACTGGCAGCCACCAGATCATTGGTGACCCCGGCCAGCGCCGAGACGACGATCACTGGTTTTCGCGGACGCCGCTCCGCCACGATGTCAATCGCGTTCGCCACGCGATCCGCGTCGCCCACGGAGGTGCCGCCGAACTTAATGACGATCATGGGTTTCGGTACGCAGGAGGCCGCCGCCCACCCGAGATTTGCGTGGCCGGGCGGAAGCTTCCTGCCTACCGCCTACTGCCGACTGTCTACTCTCCGGCAACGGCCTTGCGGTTTCCCGCCAACCGCCAACCGCCAACCGCCAACCGCTTCCTGCTAACCGCCAATCGATCAAAGCAACCCCCTCGCGCCGAGCAGCTCCGCGTTCAGAATGGCTGCGCCCGCGGCGCCGCGAATGGTGTTGTGGACGAGGGCGACGAGACGGTAGTCGAGGATGGGGCAGGGGCGGAGACGTCCGATGGAGACTGCCATTCCGCGCTCCCGGTCGCGGTCGAGGCGCGGCTGGGGGCGGTCGCTGGCGTCGATGTAGTGCAGCGCGTGTTGCGGCGCTGTGGGAAGTCCCAGGCGTTGCGGTTCGCCGCTGAAAGACTCGATGGCGTTCCGGACGTCATCCAGCGCCGCCGTATTGCGGAGCTTCACCGAGATCGTCATCAGATGCCCGTCGATGGTGGGAACGCGGTTCACCTGCGCGGAGATCTTCATCGGCGCGTCGTGGAACCGGCCGTCCTTCCAGACGCCAAGGATCTTGCGCGGCTCGGTTTCGATCTTCTCTTCCTCGCCGCCCCCGATGTACGGGATCACGTTGTCGAGGATCGCGTAGGAGGGAACGCCTGCGTAGCCTGCTCCGGAGATGGCCTGCATCGTCGTGACCTGCACGGCTTCGATGCCGAACGAGCGCTCCAGCGGTGCCAGCGCCATGGCCAGTCCAACCACTGAGCAGTTCGGGTTCGTGACGATGTAGCCGGCCCGTCTCTCGAGCTGCCTCTCGACTGCGTCGAGATGCTCTGCATTCACCTCGGGAATGAGCAGCGGCACGTCTTCATCCATGCGGTGATTGCGCGCGTTCGAGATGACTGCGCAGCCGAGATTCGCGTACTCGTCTTCCGCCTCGCCGGCGACCGAGGAGTCGAGACCCGAGAACACCAGGCGCGACTCCAGTTCGCCGCCGAGAGATTTCACGGTAAGGCCCTGGACGTCGTCCGGAACGAGGGTCTCCAGACGCCAGTCGGCCGCGGCACCGTACGTTTTTCCCGCGCTGCGGTCGGAAGCCACGACCTCGTGCACGCGGAACCACGGATGGTTGGCCAGCAGCTGGATGAAGCGCTGGCCGACGGAGCCTGTCGCGCCGAGAATGGCAACCGGGAGGCGCTCTGTGAAAGAGGCAGCGGGCCGGGATCGGATAGGCGCTGTCGACGTCATTGATGACTCCCTGTTCAGGGACGGCTGGGCTCCCTTGCAAGACTGATTCTATGATGCGGGAACGATGCTCCGCTGGCTGGCCCTGCTTCTCCTCCTGATGGCTTGCGACCGGAGCACGTCCCGCGCTCCTGTGCGACTCGGCGCGAAGTCCGGCGAATCCAGGCAGCTGGCCGAGGCGGTTGCGAAGCGGCTCGAGCGCTCCGGGTGCCAGGTGGAGCGGCAGTTCGGTCTCGGCGGATCGATCGCGCTCGATCGTGCGCTGAGAGCCGGCAGCATCGACGCGTATCTCGAGTCGCACAGCGCAGCTCTGACCCAGGTGCTGAGGCAGAAAGCGCAGCCAGGGCCAGGTGCGGAGGCGGCGGTGCGCATCGCGTACGTTCGCGAGGACCTTGTCTGGGCGCCTCCGCTCGGTGCCGGCGACTATGCCGTGGTGTTCCGCAAGCGTGTGGATGAACGTTGCCGCGCGGCGTCGCGATCGTTCATGGGCACAGGGTCCATGTTCAGCGCACCGCCCGGCGCTTCGCGTCGGCCAGGGCACGTCATCAGAAAGATGACCATTGCGGCGGTAATCCCCGGCGCACGCGCCCGGCGTTTATGATCCGTGGCGATGCTGCAGGTCGAGGAAGCGCAGGCCCGGGTGATGGCGGAGATCTCTGCCGGCGCAGCGGAGAAAGTGCCGCTCGCCGAAGCACACGGCCGGGTGCTTCGCGAACAGATCATCGCCTTGCACGACGCGCCTGCGGCGGACAACAGCGCAATGGACGGATACGCCGTACGCGCCGAGGACGTGCAGCGCGTGCCGGCGACGCTCGACGTGATCGGTGATATTCCCGCCGGTCATCCGACGAACACGCATCTGCGGCCTGGCACGGCGATGACCATCATGACCGGCGCGTTCGTCCCCGTCGGCGCGGATGCCGTCGTGCAGGTGGAGCTCACGGACGGTCGTACGGATCGCGTCACGGTTTCCCGGACGGTGCGGCGCGGTGCGAACATCCGCCGGCGGGGAGAAGACATGTCCGCTGGCGACATCGTTCTTCGCGCGGGTGTTCGCATCGGCGCTGCGGAGATGGCCGTCCTTGCAGCGGCCGGCAAATCCAAAGTACTCGTCGGACACCGCCCGAACGTGGCCATCCTGTCGACAGGAGATGAGCTGATCGAGGTTGGCGACGCGCCGGCGCCGGGAAAGATCGTGAACACGAACGCGCACCTGCTCGCCGCGCTCGTCCGCGAGGCAGGCGGGATTCCCCGGCCACTCGGAATTGTCCGGGACACCCGCGACTCCACGATCGCCGCGTTCGAGGCGGCACTCGAGTCGGACGTGGTGATCTCCTCCGGTGGTGTCTCGGTCGGCGCCTACGATTTTGTGAAGGATGCGCTCGACGCGCTTGGTGCAGAGACGAAGTTCTGGCGCGTGGCCATGAAACCCGGCAAACCGGTGGTTGTCTCGCTGCGGGGCGACCGCGTCATCTTCGGACTGCCGGGGAATCCCGCTTCCTGCTTCGTCTCCTTTCATCTGTTTGTGCGCCCCGCTCTGCGCAAGTACGCCGGCGAGGAGGGGGATTGCTTTCCTCCCGCGGTCCGTGCGCGGGTGACGTCCGCGATCCGCGCAGTCGCCGATCGACGCCTGTACACGCGTGTCCATGTCGTCGCCCGCGACGGGGAACTGGTAGCGACACCGCTCGCCTCCCAGAGCTCGGGCGCGCTGACATCGATGACGGGCGCGAATGGACTGGCAGTCGTGACCGAGGACGTTGCTGCCGGCGGTGAGGTGATGGTGCTGCTTCTCGGGTCGATCTCGTGAACGGGGTTGGCGGTTGGCAGTTAGCGGTTGGCGGGGGAGTAGGCAGTTTGCAGTAGGCAGTAGGCCCCCGCACACCCGGGGTTGCGTGGACGGGCGGAGGCTCTCTGTCTACTGCGTACTGCCTACTGCCCAGGGGTCTCTCGCGGCAGAAAACCGCCGCTGGAGGCGGCGCGTACGGTAGCCGGTGGTGAGAGCAAAGCGAGCGACCACCGGACTGCAGTGGCAATGGAGATCGACCCTGAAGGGGTCGCGTATCGGTTCGCATTCGGAGGGGATCGCCAGTTCCTCCGCGACCCCTGCCGGGGTCGACATCATCACGGGTTGTATGGACCGGTGGTCGCTCGCTTCGCGCGCACCACCGGCTACCCTACGGGCCGCCTCCAGCGGCCACCATCTAGCCCTTGGGCGTACTGCCCACTGCGTACTGCCTACTGCCCACTGCGCAGTGTCCACTCCTCGGCAACTCCTCGCCAACCGCCTCACCTGGCCACGCTCAGCTCGGCGAGCATCCGCGTCAGGCGGCGCGACTCGGCGTCGCCGCTCTCGTAGGTCCTTCGCAGCATCGCCACCTCCTGATCGGGCTCGGACGCAGAGATGGTGAATCCGTTCTCAGGCTGATGCGGGTCGGACGACAGCTTTCCGGTCCATCCGTCCGGCGAGAGGAGCCAGCGAATGAATCCCGAAGCGAGCGCGCGCGATGCTGCGGTAAGCGTCTCGTCGCCGATGACGTTTGCCTCGCGGTCGCCTCGCGCATTGGCCTCGATGGCGCGCAGCAACTCGGCTGCGGAGGCCGCAATGTGAGCATTCAAGCCTTCGCTCTCTTCGAGGAACTGAACGCCGGTGCGGTTCTCCTGCAGCGTCCTGGCAGTACGCG
Source organism: Acidobacteriota bacterium (assembly GCA_031388865.1). Taxonomy (GTDB): domain Bacteria; phylum Acidobacteriota; class Thermoanaerobaculia; order Gp7-AA8; family Gp7-AA8; genus QHVT01. The sequence continues at coordinate 7,747 of JANMSA010000571.1, forward strand.
CGAGGATCTCCAACTCTTCGCCGCGCCACCAGAAGCGCACCAGGCCCCGGGCGTCCTCGGGGATAGGCTCATCGTGCTCGAGCTGAGCGCCGGTGGCGCTGACGTCGACCAGGCGCACGGCGAAGTCGCCAAACCACCCGTGGAGTGGTTCCAGTAGCGTCAGGCGCTGATAGGCGCGTTGTTCGTCACTCACTGGATCTGCTTCACTTCCGTGATCCAGTAAGAGCGGTCGGTGACGTGGAGCTTCGCCTCTACGCGGGCCTTGTCCGCAGGAAGCTTCGAGACCTCCGCGCCGCGAACGCTGTAGTCCATTTTCATCGCGGTCATGAAACCAGGGATCTCCTCGTGGTCCATGTTCAGCGAGTTCATGCCGGGGTTGCGCGAGAGGATGACTCCGCGCACGGTGTAGAGCTTCTCGCCCGGAACGCTGAGCGGCTTCGCGTCCTCTTCGCCGGCGCAGGCGAAAAGAGCGTGTGTGAGAAAAACGACCGCGGCGCGCTTCATTCGCCCGTGATTGTATGATCCGGGCCATGCTTCCAGAAAAAACGTTCGAGGGTCGTGTCGGCATCATCACCGGTGGGGCGACAGGGATCGGGTTCGCCATCGCGCAGGAGCTGACCCGTCTCGGCGGACGGGTCGTCCTGGCCAGCCGCAAGGAAGAGAATCTCAGCAAAGCCGTCGAGCAGATTCGCAGCGAGACCGGTCGCAAGGAAGCTGCGGACTATCACGTGCTCGATGTGCGCGATGCCGAGGCGGTGGAGGCGATGGCTGCTCGCGTCGACAGCGATCACGGTCGCATCGACTTCCTGCTCAACAACGCCGCGGGCAACTTCATCGTCCCCGCGGAACAGCTCTCCGTGAACGGGTGGAACTCCGTGATCGGCATCGTGCTCAACGGCACGTTCTACTGCTCGAGTGCCGTCGGCAAGCGGATGATCGAGAAGAAGACCGGCGGCGTGATGCTGAACGTCATCGCCAATTACGCATGGACGGGTGGACCCGGCGTGATTCACTCCGCCTCGGCCAAGGCCGGTGTGCTCGCGCTCACTCGGACTCTGGCCGTCGAATGGGCGCGCTACAAGATCCGAGTGAACGCCATCGCTCCCGGACCGGTCTACACGCCCGGCGCGTCCGAGCGCCTCTTCCCGGACGAAGCCGTCATGGAAGGAATCCGCAAAACCATCCCTCTGCGCCGGTTCGCGAACCTCGAGGAGATCGCCAATGCCGCGAGCTATCTGCTGTCGGACTACGCGTCCTATGTCACCGGCGAGAACTACGTCATCGACGGCGGGCAGTGGCTCTCGGGCGCGGACTACTTCACGCGCCTGAAACAGATGATTCCCGTGAAGTAGGCGAGCTACTTGACGGCGAGATAGTCCAGCGCGACCTGAGCCAGCGCGCGTACGCCCAGACCGAGGCCGCTTTCGTCGACATAGAACAGCGGGGAGTGATTGGATGCGGCCTGCTCCGGGCTCTGGTTTTTCGGCCGCGTTCCCAGCCAGAAAAAGAGGCCCGGGACCTTCTGCTGGAAGAACGAAAAATCTTCTGCCCCGAGGACGGCGTTCACGAGGTGCACGTTCGCGGGACCGCCAGCGCGCCGGAGCGTGGGTACGATCAGCTCGGTGAGCGCGGGGTCGTTGTACGTGATCGGGTAGCCGGTCGTGATCTCCACACTGGCCGTTGCGCCGCTGCTCGTGGCGATGCTTTCCGCCGTCCGGCGGATGCGCATATGGATGTCGTCTCGCATCTTTGCGTCGAGCGAGCGGATGGTTCCGATCATTTCCACTTCATCCGGAATGATGTTGTTCCGAACACCGCCGTGAATCGCGCCGACGGTTACGATCGAGGGGGCGGTGGTCGAGTCGAGCTGCCTGCTCGGAATGGTCTGGAGACCGAGAACGATCTGTGAGGCGACGACGATCGGGTCGACGCCCAGCCAGGGATAGGCGCCGTGTGTCTGCTTGCCACGGACGACGATCCTGAACGAGTCCACCGCAGCCATCATCCCCTCGGGACGATAGGCAATCTCGCCGGTGGCGAAACGCGACGTCACGTGCAGGCCGAAGATCGCGTCGACTTTCGGGTTCTCCAGCGCGCCTTCCCGGACCATGAGCTGTGCGCCGCCTTGCTCCCCCTGCGGCGCTCCCTCTTCCGCGGGCTGGAAGACGAACTTCACGGTGCCGCGGATCTCGCTGCGCATGCTCGAGAGGATCTCCGCGACGCCGAGGAGGATGGCCACATGAGCGTCGTGTCCGCAGGCGTGCATGACGCC
>JANMSA010000576.1:0-1918 GCA_031388865.1 Acidobacteriota bacterium
CTGGCGGGCTCGCGTCCCCACCGGCGGAATGATCACCGCTCCGCCGCGCACGATCGTCTGCCCCCCTTCGACGGGAAAGCCGTTGGATAGCACTTCGTTTCCGCTCACCGACAGGTCGCCGATGGTCTGGCCGCGCTCGAGGCGCACGACTTCCATTCCTTCCTTCTGAGCCTCTTCGATGTAGTGCCAGTCGGGAGGAACCCACTTTGGTTCCTCTTCCTTCGACTTGATGCGGAACCGGCCGATCGGCGTGCGGAACACCATCGTCCGGCCGTTGGCGCGCAGAGTCTCGTTCTTTCCGGTCGAGCAGACGGCTTCGAACACGAGCTCGCCATTGCGGCGCGCGTAGACCTTGTTCTCTGTCGTCGAGACCGTGATCACAAAGGCGCTGTCGTGCGCGTCCTCGATGGCCTTGGCGGTCGATGCGACCTCGGTCTGGAGGTTCGTCACGCGCGACGAGGTCTGTTCCATCGTCTGCTGGACCTGGACGAGCTGTTGCTTGATCTGCTCCTGGATCATCCGATCGATCGTTTCCACCCGCTCGAGTTTCCGAGCATCGGTGAAGGTGATCGCTTCAGCGGCTACCGCATATCCGAGGATTCCCAGACCTGCGACCAGCAGAGCCCACGATCCCAACAGCCCGATCCATCTCCGCATCGTTTCGGTCCTCTCAGAAAATGTAAACGTGGGTCTTGCCGGCTGTAATCCGCGGCCAGATGGCGCGCATGACGTCCTCAGCCACCAGGAACGAGCCCGGCTTTGGACCCTGTAGCGGGCTTTCCGGACTGGGCTGCGTATGGATCACATATCCGTTCGGCATCGTCAGGACGTACCGGCCGAGGCCGTTTGCGACGACCGGACGCTCCTCGGGGATGGGCTCGTTCTTCATCGCGTACACCCAGTCGGGAACGCGCCAGGCAAGGTCGACCAGCTTCGACTCGATCGGGAACGACCCTTTCACCGGGACGAACGTCCACTGTTTGCCGGGTGCGGTGATCGTCCGCGCTTCGCCGATGGTGACGTCAGCGTCGCGAAGCATCTTGTCGCCGTAATAGAAGCGCAGCTTCCGCGCTTTCGTGTCCACCGACAGGTAGAACTCCTCGGACTTCAGGCTGGCGACGAACTTGGAGCGGCTCTCGAGCTCGCGCTGCAACTGGTCGCGACTGAGGTCCATCTCTGCGAGGTCTTCCTTCAGCTTGCGCACGTCCGCGGGGGTGCGGGCTTCCTCGCTGATCACGTGGGCGAACTGTTTCTCCACCTTCTCGCGATGCTGCCGGGCCAAGAGCACTCCGCCGATGCCAAGGAAGAGGAGCAGGAGGTTCAGCCAGAGAGGAGGTCGTGGAAACGACCGGCGGTCCGGTGCATCGGGTCGATCTTCATTGCGTCGTTCGGGCATTGCTGAGTGCGTTCGCGAGCGGCGTGCCAATCTGGCTTCCGGGGAGAGGGAACGGAGGGGGGAGGCCTGGGATTTCGCGCGGTAGAAAAAAGGGTTCCTCACACGACGAGCGTGGCGGAGTAACCAGCGCCGCCGGCCGTGCCGGCTAGAACCCGGCCGCCCGTCGTTCCGTCGCCGGCCCGGCCTTGCCCGTCAGGACCCGCACGATTGCCAGCAGCGCCAGCGCTGCACCGAAGGTGCATACGATCGTTGCCCCGGTGGGCAGATCCCAGTGGAACGAGAGAAAGATCCCCGCGGCGCTGACGAGCGCCCCCATGACCCAGCCGAAGGCGAGCCGGGTTCCGACGCCGCGTGCGAACAACATCGCCGCGACCGAGGGCACGATCAGGTAGGAGAAGACCAGGAGGACGCCCGCGATGACCACCGAGGAAGTCACGACGAACCCGAAAGATGTGTAGAACAGAAAGTCCCAGAAGCGCGCGCGGGGGACGTCCTGTCCCATGGAGATCGCCAGAAACTTTT
>JANMSA010000620.1:0-7359 GCA_031388865.1 Acidobacteriota bacterium
GGTTAGCTGGTTGCTGGTTGCTGGTTGCTGGTTGCTGGTTGCTGGTTGCTGGTTGCTGGTTGCTGGTTGCTGGTTGCTGGTTGCTGGTTGCTGACGCGCAAGCGCAGCATTCGTGCCGGAGGCCGCTGGAGGCGGCCCGTACGGTAGCCGGTGGTGTGAGCGAAGCGAGCGACCACCGGATTGCGAGTGTGGCAAAGGAACCGACCCCGGCAGGGGGCGCGTATCGCTCCCTGTGCGGGGAGGCATCGCCAGTCCCTCCGCGACCCCTGCCGGGGTCGTCAGTCGTTGGGCTGAACGACCGGTGGTCGCTCGCTTTGCTCGCACCACCGGCTACCCTACGAGCCGCCTCCAGCGGCTGCAAACATTCACGAGTTGCGCGTCGTAAGTTCGCGCTCTGCCATTCTTTGCATGGACAACTGACAACTGACAACTGACAACCGACAACCAGCAACCAGCAACCAGAGGCTCGGGTTGTCACCGAGCATGCGAAGGTCAGATGCTGGGATTCCCTCTCGAACCTACAGCGTCACTTCTTCCGCTCCGCGTCCGCCTGACCGGTCAGAAACTCCGGCGTGAAGATCTCCGCGATCTTCTCCTCGGGCAGGAGCTTTCTCTCGCGCAGCAGATCTGGAATGCGCTTGCCCGTCTTCGCCGCCTCTTTGGCGATTTCTGCTGCCGCGGCGTAGCCGATGATCGGGTTGAGCGCCGTGGCGAGCGCCGGGGAGCTGATGTAGTAGGCCTCGCATCTCTCGCGATTGGCCTCCAGTCCGCGGATCGTTTTCTCGACGAAGACCGGGAGAAAGTTCTTGAGAATCTCCATCGAGAAGTTCATCTCGAAGGCCATGAGAGGCATCATCACGTTCAGCTCGAGCTGCCCTGCCTGCGATGCGTATGCGACCGCGCTGTCGGCGCCGACGATGTGGAACAGCACCTGGTTCAGGCACTCGAGCATCGATGGGTTGACCTTGCCGGGCATGATCGACGAGCCGGGCTGCACGGAAGGAAGGGTGATCTCCGCGAGCCCGGTCATGGGGCCTGATGCCAGCAGGCGAAGGTCGTTCGTGATCCGCGTCAGCTCGAGCGCAAGGTTGCGCATCGCTGCCGAAACCGCGACGACGGGAAGCTGCGACTGCATGGCCTCGCGCAGGTCGGGTGCAGTGCGAAACTGCACTTCGGCCGACGTGTTGAGATGACGGACGACCGCGAAGCGGTAGCCGGGGGGCGTGTTGATGCCCGTGCCCACTGCTGTTCCGCCGATGCCCAGTTCGTCGACCTCCTCCCCGGCGGTCCGCAGCAAGCGCGTCGAGCGCCGCACGGCCGCTGCGTAGGCGTCAAACTCCTGGCCCAGCGTGATCGGAACGGCATCCTGCAGGTGCGTGCGGCCGGATTTGATGACGTCGGCGAATTCGTCGCCTTTGGCGGCCAGTGCGTTGCCGAGAGCGTCGAGCTCGTAAAGAAGCTTGTCGAGGAGAAAGCGAGTCGAGACGCGAAGCGCCGTCGGGAAGACGTCATTCGTCGACTGCGACATGTTCACGTGGTCGTTGGGATTGACGAGCTGGTAGGTTCCGAGCGTGCCGCCCAGCGCGAGGTTCGCGAGGTTGGCGATGACCTCGTTGCAGTTCATGTTGAAGGACGTGCCCGCACCAGCCTGGAAGACGTCCACGACGAAATGCTGCCGGTGAGTCTCGAAGTCTCCGAGGATGCGGTCGCACGCGGCGACGATGGCTGTCGCGATGCGTTCCTCCATGGTCCCCAGCTCATGGTTCGCGAGCGCGGCCGCGCGCTTCAGAAGGACGAAGGCGCGGATGAAGTCCGGGTGCTCCCGCAGCCCGCTGATGGGATAGTTCTCGACCGCGCGTTGCGTCTGAGCTCCGTAGAGCGCGTCGTCAGGAACGAGAACTTCCCCCAGTGTGTCTTTTTCGGTTCGCATCACGCCTTCAGTGCTGCAAGGCGCGCGCGCGATTCCTCGAAGACCTGCTGGTGCAGCGACTGGCCATGAGCGTCCATCGTCACAATGGCCATGAAGCCTTCCACCCAGAGGTGCCAGATCGCCTCGGGTGACCCCAGGTCCATCCAATCGACGCCGTCGACCCTTTTGATGGAGGCGGCGCAGACCTGAGCGGCGCCGCCGATCGCATGCATGTACACCGCGCCGTACTCCCTGCACGCGGCGAGCGTCTTCGGACCCATGCCGCCTTTGCCGATGACACCGCGGATGCCGTAGTCGCGCATCACCTCGTGCTGGTACGGCTCTTCGCGCGAGGAGGTGGTCGGACCCGCCGCCTTGCACACCCACTGGTCCCCCTCTTTCACCATCACCGGACCGCAGTGATAGATGATCTGGCCCGCGAGGTCGACCGGCGGCTTCGTGCCTTCATGGATGCGGTGATGGACTGCGTCGCGGCCCGTGTACAGACGTCCGGTGATGGAGACCGTGTCCCCAACGCGCAGCGAGCGGATGGCGGTTTCGTCGATAGGGGTGGTGATCTGGATCATAGTTGTCGTCTCGTCAGGCGGTTGTCAGTTGTCAGTTGTCAGTTGTCTGCGACTTGTCGCCCTGACGGTAACCGATCGATTGGTTGTGAGTCGTGTACGGAACAGAACTGTCGTCCAGGCCTCAACTCCCAGACAACCGACAACGGACAACCGACAACACCGTCAGTACAGCCAGTTCGTGACGTTGCCATTCATGTCCAGATCCGCGCCGCGGCGGCGGAAGGCCCAGCACATGTACGCGACCGAGACGAAGAACGAGGCGGGCAGGCGATTGAGCTTGCCGATCTTGCAGGCGAGCAACGTCGTCTTTCCGCCGAAACCCATCGGGCCGATGCCGGACTGATTGGCTTTGTCCACGACTCGCGTTTCGAGGGCGGCCAGCTCGGGATCGGGGCTGACGTCTTCCATCGTTCGCAGCAGCTGTTCCTTCGCGTGGCCGTATCCGGTGCCGCGATCGCCGCCGATGCAGACGCCAAGGATGCCGGGACCACAGCCCTGCCCCTGTGCCTGCAGGATGCACTCGAGAATCGCGTTCTCGACGCCTTTCAGATCGCGGCCGCCGAGGTCGGGGTGAGGGAGCGAGTACTGTGCGTTCATGTTCTCGCAGCCGCCGCCTTTGAGCATCAGCTTCACTTCCACGTGCGGTTCGCGCCACTGGTGAAAGTGGAAGACCGGCGAGCCGGGTCCCGTGTTGTCGCCGGTATTCTTCCCGGTGACGCTGTCGACGCTGTTCTGTCGCAGGTACCCTTTCTTCGTGGCCGCGCGCACTGCCTCCGTCGCGATCTCCTCGAACTCGATCTGATCGTATCCGGCTGGCGTATGCACGAAAAAGAGGATGGTGCCGGTGTCCTGACAGAGAGGAAGCGAGCTGTCGCGCGCCAGGACGATGTTGCAGCCGATGACGTCCAGCGCGACGTCGGCGTTCGAGCCCGCCACCTCCTGCGAGCGCGCACCGGTGACGGCCTTGACGACGTCCTCAGGCAGCTGCGTGGACGTGCGGCGGATGAGCTCGAGAATGCTTTCGAACAGTGCGGTCTGAGGATGGGCGGTGTGCAACGGCTGGATGCTCATTGGCTGCTCCTAGCTCTCAGCTCTCAGCTCGCAGCTCGCAGGAGACCCAACGGCCGAGAGCATCCAAGACTACCAGCTAACACGGTGGCGCGGGTGGCGGCCTCCTTCGAGCTGCGAGCTGCGAGCTAAGAGCTAAGAGCTAAGAGCTGCTGAGACCAAGGAAATCCATGACGCCGTGTGCCACGACGAGCGGCCACACCAGACGCCAGCGCCAGTACACGGCGGCGAAGATGAGCCCGAGCGGGAGGATGGTCACGGCGATGATCGGTCCCTGGTCGAGGTGGCAGACGAAGCGAATGACCGCGCTCAACGTGATCGCAAACGCAGGCCCGGCTCCTTCCGTGGCGCGTACGACGTACGCAACAGAGAGGAGCTCGTCGTACAGAGGGTTGATGAGCGTCAGCGCGATCAGCACCGGCAGAGAGACGTGCGCCTGCACGGTGGTGGCTGTGGCCGGGTCGCTTCCCGTCAGACTCTGCACCAGTTCGTAGAAGCCGGCGATGGCCAGGTTCGCACCGATGAGGAGCAGCATGCCCGCGATGGTCTGTGGCATCGAGAACCGCAGTCCGAGCGAGGCGAATGTCCATCCCCTCGCGCGAAGGATCAGGGCCGCGAGAGTGCCGCAGACGATTTCGATCCCGATGATGAAGAGCGCCCGCCGGTCGTCGAAGACGATCACGGTTTTGAGCTGCGCCATCTCCAAGAGGCTGCGCACCGCGAGCGGACCGAAACTGATGAGCGTGATGAGCAAAAACTCCACTCGCGGCGAAAGGCGTTGCAGCACGCGCGGAGAGTATCAGCACGTTAAAGTTCAAAGTGGGGTCAGACCCCAGTACGATACTCAAGGTCGGAATGGGGAGTGCGGCGAATGCGTTTTTGGATGTGAGTGTATTGGACTCATAGCGAGGTAACGTGATGAATTTCAATAAGCTTACGGTCAAGGCACAGGAAGCGATCGTTGACGCGCAGAACCTTTCCCGAGGCGCCGGGAATCCGGAAGTCGCACCCGAGCATGTCCTGCTGGCTCTTGTCCGGCAGGAGGGCGGGATCGTCGCGCCCATCCTGAACAAGCTCGGAGTGCCCCCGGGCACGGTCGAAGCGGAGGTGGCGGCGGCCGTCACGAAGTTCTCGAAGGTCGGCGGCGCGTCGGCCGAGCCGGGATTCTCCAGCTCGCTGCGGAAGGTGTTCGACGGAGCCTTTCAGGCAGCCGAGCAGTTCAACGACGAGTACGTCTCGACGGAGCACCTGCTGCTCGCGATCTCCGAGGCCAAGGACACGACTGCAGCGCAGGTCCTGCGGCGTCACGGGGTCGTTCCCGACGCGGTGCTGAAAGCGCTACAGTCGGTGCGGGGCACTCAGCGCGTCACCGACCAGAATCCGGAAGGGAAGTATCAGGCGCTGGAGCGCTACGCGAGAGACCTCACCGCACTCGCACGCCGCGGAAAACTCGACCCGGTCATCGGCCGCGACGAGGAGATCCGCCGCGTGATCCAGGTGCTCTCCCGACGCACGAAGAACAACCCGGTGCTCATCGGCGAGCCAGGTGTCGGCAAGACGGCCATCGTCGAAGGGCTGGCCCGTCGCATCGTGGCTGGCGACGTTCCCGAGGGGCTGAAGAACAAGCGGGTGACTTCGCTCGACCTGGGCGCTCTCATCGCCGGCGCGAAGTACCGCGGCGAGTTCGAAGACCGGTTGAAGGCGGTGCTGAAGGAAGTCGAGGAGAGCGAGGGTGAGGTGGTCCTGTTCATCGACGAGCTGCATACGCTCGTGGGCGCGGGCGCGGCCGAGGGATCCATGGACGCGTCGAACATGCTCAAGCCCGCTCTCGCGCGGGGGGAGCTGCGTGCGATCGGGGCAACGACTCTCAACGAGTATCAGAAGTACATCGAGAAGGATGCCGCGCTCGAGCGCCGTTTTCAGCCGGTCTACGTGGGCGAGCCAACGGTCGAAGACACCATCGCCATCCTGCGCGGCCTGAAAGAACGCTACGAAGTGCATCACAAGGTGACCATCACCGATGCGGCGATCGTGGCTGCTGCGACGCTTTCCCACCGTTACATCGCGGATCGCTTCCTTCCCGACAAGGCCATCGATCTGATCGATGAGGCCGCGTCGAAGCTGCGCATCGAGTTGACCTCGATGCCGCAGGAGATCGACGAGCTGATGCGCCGTCTGACGCAGCTCCAGATCGAGGAACAGGCGCTGCAGAAGGAGAAGGACAACCCCCCGACGACGGCGCGTCTGGACGTCGTACGCGCGCAAATCGCTGAGCTCCAGGAGAAGGCCTCAGGACTGCGCTCGCAGTGGGAAGCGGAGAAGGGCGTGATTCATGAGATCAACGAGCTGAAGAAGCAGCTGGATGAGGTGCGCGAAGAAGCGACACGTCTCGAGAGGCAGGGCGACCTCAATCGTGTCGCCGAGCTTCGTTACGGGCAGATTCCGCAGATGCAGCGCGACGTTGACGCGCTGAACGGGAAGCTTGCGGAGATGCAGATTGGCGGCGCGCTCCTCCGCGAGGAGGTGACGGACGAGGACATCGCCGAGATCGTGTCGAAGTGGACCGGCGTCCCTGTCACGAAGATGCTCGAGTCGGAGATCCGCAAGCTGGTGCGCATGGAGGACAGTCTTCAGAAGCGCGTCATCGGTCAGGAGGACGCGGTGCGAGCCGTGTCGAACGCCGTGCGACGTTCCCGCGCCGGCCTGAAAGACCCGAGCCGGCCGGTGGGATCGTTCATCTTCATGGGACCAACGGGCGTCGGCAAGACCGAACTCGCGCGCGCCCTGGCGGAGTTTCTGTTCGACGACGAGCAGGCGCTCGTGCGCATCGACATGTCGGAGTACATGGAGCGTCACGCCGTCGCGCGGCTGATCGGCGCGCCTCCAGGCTACGTGGGCTACGAAGAGGGTGGCCAGCTCACCGAGGCCATTCGGCGCAGGCCGTACGCGGTACTGCTGTTCGACGAAGTCGAAAAGGCACACCCGGAGGTGTTCAACGTCTTTCTGCAGATTCTCGACGACGGACGTCTGACCGACTCGAAGGGCCGCGTGGTCGACTTCAAGAATACCGTGATCATCATGACCTCGAACGTGGGGTCGCAGTTCATCCACGACTTCTCCAGGGGCGAGCTGGCCGAGGAGGAGATGCGCAAAGCGGTGGACGTCGAACTGCACCAGCGCTTCCGCCCGGAGTTCCTGAACCGGATTGACGACGTGATCGTCTTCCACTCGCTGGACCGGGGGCACATCAAGCAGATCATCGGCGTCCAGATCGAGCGTCTGGAGAAGATGATCGCCGAGCGCGGCCTGACGCTGGAGATCAGCGACGCCGCAAAGGACAGGATCGCCCATGACGGGTATGACCCGGCTTTTGGCGCGCGCCCGCTCAAGCGCGCCCTGCAGCGGCTGATCATCGACCCGCTGGCGATGCGCCTGCTGGAGGGCAGGTTCAAGGCCGGCGACACCGTGTTCGTGAATGTGACGAGTGGGGGTGCGCTCGAGCTATCGCTGGAACCAGAGGCGGCTACTGTCAATTAGCTCCTTGGCGCGGGGCGCGGGGCGCGGTGCGCGGTGTCTCACGACACCCATCCCCATCGAGATCCTTCTCCCCCGGGGGAGGGTGTCGCGAGGCAGCGCGCTGACGACGCCTCCACAAAACTCTCAAGGCCTCTAGGCGGGCTAGGAGTCCGCGCGGCAGAACGTTCCTCTCGCGCGCCGGTCGGTTCTCGGTTCTCGGTTGTCGGTTCTCTGAGAGGACGTCCTCCGAAGCCACAGCCCCGCAGACAACCGACCACT
>JANMSA010000643.1:0-2748 GCA_031388865.1 Acidobacteriota bacterium
GTGAGAGCAAAGCGAGCGACCACCGGACTGCGTCGGCAATGGAGATCGACCCTGAAAGGGTCGCGTACCGGTTCGCATTCGGAGGCGGATCGCCACTGGCCGCCTCCAGCGGCCACCGCCTAGCGCGCGATGTGCGAGTCACGACGGACCGCCGCAGTCATCACAGCTTCTCGACCACTTCGCCGAGAAGGTAGGCCTGGTAGCCGCCGCCGCTGCGATACGGTTCGAGAGCGAATGGTGGCGCGAGCGTCTTCAGAGAGAGGCGTTCGTACATGTCGCGCACGCTTGCCTTTCTCCCCGCGAAGAGCTCCGCGTTCAACTCCCCTTTGAGCGCGAAGAGGCGCTGAAAGTCACGGCGCGGAAGCCGAAGAGGGCGGAGTACGTCGTCGGAGCGGGGATCCCATTCGCCGATCAGCACCTCGTCCTCGAGGTCGCTCGAATCCGTGCGGACGCAGATCACGATCTCGGTATCGATGACGCGCTCGGACGTCTCCTTGTCCGCGTCCGTCGCCGGCCAGCCTCCGGACGCCTCACGCCGGCGGTTGAAATCATGGCGCAGGAGCATCACCAGCGTCTCCGCCGTGTCGAGCGGAGTGATCTCCACGGCCTCGCCTTCGGCGAACGGGACGAGCTCCGCCACTTCCAGATTGTCGAGCCCTTTCAGGGCGACCATCCCCAGGAGACGTGCTCCGAGCAGGGCTACCCCAGGCACGGCGGGCGCGAACGCGATGTACGTTCCCCACGGAGCGGTGACCCGAAAAAGCGGCTGCGATTCCTGTCCCAGCTCGGTCGAAAGCTCCTGCAGCAGCAGCATCGATGCGACCACGCCTTCATTGATCAGGTGACCGCCGCCATCGATGTAAGCGTAGTACTCACGTGAGCTCTGGCCCCGGTCGCTCACGTCGACGCCACGCGCCAGCGGCGCGAAGAACTGGTCGACCTTGCGCTCGTCGTAGCCGTGCGCCACCAGAAACTCCGCGATCTGCTCGATCTCCTTGTTCGCCTTGCCGGTGGTGAGCCGCGACAGCTCGACGATGCCCGGACCGTAGAACTCGGTGATCTGTTCGCTGTCGTCCGCCGACGATTTCATCGGAAGGAGCCGGTAGTAGCCGTAGTTGAGCGCGATGCGCAGTCCCTTGTTGAACGCGAACCCGCTCGACTTCATCGCCTCGTAAAGGCGCTGGATCTCCACTGCAGCACGGACGAGGCGCAGCGCGCGGCGGGTCGTGTAGAAGGCGCCGTCGCCGAGGAACTTCTCGAACTGGAGCAGGTGCCGTCCTGCGAGCGTATCCAGCTTGCGCTGGAAAGCCAGCATCTGCCTGTAGGAGCGGATCTCTTCTTTTCCGCCCCCGCGGCGGAGTGTGCCCAGGGTCTCGGAGAACTTGGAGATGTCATAGATCATCCCGAAGCGATGCACCATCGGGTCGACGACGCCGGGGCGCCCGAAGTCCATCGGCCTCGTCGACCTTGACCATGCAGCTTCCGTTCGACGGTCCGCGGAAACGATCGCGCCGTCGGGTCGCGCCGTCATCCAGAGGAGCCCGCGCCGTAGCTGATTCAGTACCGCGAACTCGCGCACGCGACGCGCGATCAACTGGAACTGTTCGCGCTCCTCGCGGGAGACAGCGTTCTGGGCCGCGGGGTGATCGAACAGGAAGGTCTCGAAGCGCGGATCGAGCAGGAGCGCGAGCGTGATGTCCGGGCCGGCGCCGAACATCGGCAGCGCCGCACGGAAAGTGCGATCCTTCTGCACCAGGTCCGCCGCAGTCGTGCGCAGGCGCTCGAAGGACTCACGAAAGCTCTGGAAATCGCCGCGCAGATATCCGTTGATGAAGCTGCGCAGCTCGCGCAAATCCGGCCCTACGAACTCCTCGGTGAGGATCAGCACGTCGTCCTGCAGGAGCCGCACGAACTGCAGCCCGCGTTGCTCGTCTCCTTCGAGAAGCGGGGCGACCCGGCTGCACATCTGGCTCATCTGTTCGCGGGTCTCGCTGACCCAGCGCCCGAAGATGCGGTATTTGAGCGTGTCCCCCAGGGCGCGTCCTGTTTGCGTGTCGTGGCCACTGACCCGCCGGGGGATGTTCGAGAACTGTCGCGCCAGGTCGAGGGAGTGGGTCAGCCAGAAGACTGCGTGGTGATCGCTGAGAAGGTTGGAGACGAGCGCGTTCTCGGCGAGCTTCATCAACTGCCCGAGGTACGCGCTGAAAGAAGCCTCGGCTTTGTCGCGGGAGCCGGCGCGGTTCACCTGCCACGACGTTTCGTCGGCCAGCCAGCGGTCCAGTCTGGAGTCGAGCTCCTTCATGACCGGGGCGTCCACCACCGCGAACCCCAGCACGGGCGGCTGCGTTTCGTCCGCAGGGAAGATCTTGTACGGCTGTGGCAACACCCGCTGCGGCTGCCCGAACAGGTCCGCGAGCGCACGCTCCACGTCTCCCGGCAAAAGGAACGTGGCCGCGTCGGGACGCTGCGCAAGATACGAGACGAGCGTGCTCGACATGAGAGAGCAAAGTATAGAGGGATCGGTTGGCGGTTGGCGGTTGACGGTTGGCGGGGGGACGTAGGCAGGTGGCAGTAGGCAGGAGATGAGGCGGTGCGCAGCTGGCACGAGCCGGGTGAATGGTACGGGAGCGACCCCTCATCCGCCTTCGGCACCTTCTCCCCTCTGCGGAGGGGAGAAGGATCTCCATGTTTGTTCTTCCAGGGGAGCGGGCGACGGGCAAATCCCGCAGCACCTCCCCACGAGAGCCT
>JANMSA010000646.1:0-1505 GCA_031388865.1 Acidobacteriota bacterium
CGGCTCCGACGACGATCACCTCGTGGGAGGGGTGGCAGCTCAGCCTGAACACGCCGAGTCCCCAGAAGGGCAATCGATTCTCGAGCTGGTCGGATGGTGGAGCGCAGGCGCACACGGTGATTACGCCGGCGACTCCCACGACCTACACGGCGAGGTTCAAGAAGGGGAAGTGAACTGAATTGAGCTAGCCCGCCGCGGCCTGGACGGCGCGGCGCAGCTTGCGGACCCCTTCGTCCGCCTCCTCGCGCGAGAGTGTGAGCGCCGGCCGGAAGCGGAGCGCGGAAACGCCCGAGGTGAGCGTGATGAGGCCGTTCTCCAGGCACGCCGCCAGGGTGCGGTCCCTCGTCTCCTTGTCAGGCAGGTCGAACGCGAGGAAGAGTCCGCGCCCCCGGACGTTGGAGATCGCCGGCAGCTCGGCGGCGAGATCGCGGAGCCGGCCGAGCAGGTGCTCTCCGATCGCGCGCGCGTTCTCGATCAGGTTCTCTTCCTCGATGATCTCGAGGTACTTCGCGCACCGAACCATGTCGGCGAGGTTTCCACCCCACGTCGAGTTGATCCGGGAGGAAACGGAGAAGACGTTCTCGACGTCGTCGATCCGCGAGTTGGAAGCGAAGCCGCAGACCTGCGTCTTTTTTCCGAAACAGAAGAGGTCGGGTTCGACCCCGAACTGCTGCCACGCCCACATCGAACCGGTCAGCCCGAGGCCCGTTTGCACCTCGTCGAAAATGAGCAGGAACTCGAGCTCGTCGGCGAGGCGGCGAAGCCGGGCGAAGAACTCGGGTCGGAAGTGGTTGTCTCCGCCACATCTGTGTGGCGCTCATGCCGCTCGTATTCGCGGCGATGGTCGAAGGCCCGCTGGCCGTGACCTCCGTGATCGTGATGTACGAGTTCGCGACCATCGCCACCATGATTGCGCTGGTGATGCTCTCCTACCACGGCGCCAGCCGCCTGAACTTTTCGTGGATGGACCGCTTCGGTCAGGCCGCAGCCGGTGCAGTGATCGTCGTTGTCGGTACGGCGATGATTCTGCTCGGGATGTAGCGGCGTTCCTGTGAAGCCGGGAAAGGCTTAAGTCAGAAGTCAGAATTGAAAAAGTTCAAATTGAGAAAGAAGCCAAGTTTTTCTCACTTCTGCCGCTTCCGGGTTTTCAGTGGGTGATCTCGTGTGTCCATCGGCCCCGGAGGGGCAACGGAGATTAGCCGGTGGCAAGCGAAGCGCGGCCACCGGTAAACGATTACAAGAAAAGATGGCGCGCCCCGGCAGGGGCGACGGACGGTCGATGTCTGAACCGGTTAATGAGCTTCGAGTTGGCTACGCTTTCAGGAAATGCATCCTCATCAGATGCATGGAGGAGCATCCGGTGCCCCTGCCGGGGCACGACACCTTTTTGGATGGCCCCCTACCGGTGGCCGCGCTACGCTTGCCACCGGCTAATCTCCGTTGCCCCTCCGGGGCCGACGGCACGGTACCCATTACAAACCCGGATGTTTCTCACTTCTGAATTT
>JANMSA010000673.1:0-24214 GCA_031388865.1 Acidobacteriota bacterium
GGTTACTGGTTACTTGGTTACTGGTTGCTGGTTGCTGGTTACTGGTCGTTGGTTGCTGGTTGCTGGTTGCTGGTTGCTGGTTGCTGGTTGCTGGTTGCTGGTTACTGGTTACTGGTTACTGGTGGGACGGCGTGCGATCAAGAACTCCGAGTCATCAGCGAACAGTGACTTCACCAAGCGCTATCCCACGAGTAACCAGCAACCAGCAACCAGTTAACGGGTTTGAGTAACCTACTCGTCGGCGAGGATCAGAGCCAGGCCGGCCAGGGCGGCCGTATTCTGCGCCAGCTCCTTCGGATTCACCTTGTCCAGCGTATCAGCGGCACTGTGGTGATAATCGAAATAGTGACGCGGATCGGGAACGAGGCCGAACCCGACCACTCCTGCGTCCGTGAGCGGCGACGTGTCGGCACCGGTGTGCTTCGAGCTGGTGAACGTCAGCGGCGCGATGCGGCTCAGGATGCGCGCGCGGCGCTCCACTGCCTCCAGTGACTTCCCTTCCAGCGTGCTGATGAAGCCTGTTGGCTTCGCCGCGCCCGCATCCGTCTCGATCGCCGCGACGTGCCGATGCAGCTCTTCGCGCTTCGCGACATTCGCGAAATACTGGCGCCCACCGCGCAGCCCATTCTCTTCGTTCATGAACAACACCGCGCGGATGGTGCGCTTCGGGCGAACGCCGAGCTCTTTCAATACGCGCATCGTCTCCATCACCATCGCGCAGCCGGAGCCGTTGTCGATGGCACCCGTGCCCAGGTCCCAGGAGTCGAGATGCCCGCCGATGAGCACGATCTCCTCAGGACGCTCGCTCCCGCGGATCTCTGCGATCACATTCGCGGAGAGCACGTCCGGCAGCGTTCGCGGAGTGAGCACGAGGTGCATGCGCACGCGCTGCCCTTTCGCCAGCAGCCGATGCACCAGCTCCGCGTCTTCCGTGGAAAGCGCGGCCGCGGGGATCTTCGGCTGCTTCTCGTCGTAGCGCAGCGAGCCTGTGTGCGGCGACCGGAGTGACGCCGATGCGACGGAGCGGATCACGGCCGCCACCGCGCCGAACTCCGCAGCGCGGCTGGCGCCGATCCCGCGGAATCCGACGGCCTTGCCGTAGGCCTCGAATACCCGGCCGCTCTCGATCATCGCCATGTCCATGGGGTTGTTGTAGTAAACGATCCTGCCGCGAATCTTCTCGCGACCGAGCTTCTCCAGCTCTTCGAACGACGACACCTCGATCACATCCGCGGTGATGCCCGCTGCGGGCGTGGCCGTGCTTCCGCCGAGCGCGGTCAGCACGAGCGGCTGGTCAAAGTGCGAGACCAGATGCCCGCGCTCGGCACCACGCACCCAGTGCGGCACCATCACAGGCTCGTTCCGGACCTCGATTCCCCAGTCGCGAAACTGCTGCGTCGTCCACCGCACCGCCGCCGCCGCTCCTTTGGATCCCGACAGGCGCGGTCCGATCTCGTCGGTGAGATGCGCCAGAGTCTCGTACCCACGCGAGCTCGCCAGGATGTGGTCGATGACGCGCGCAGTCGTCTGGTCATCCGCTGCTGCGAGCAACGGCAGCGCGAGGGTGAGTGTTGCTGCTGCGAACGTGCGGATCATCATGGTCGGTTGTCGGTTGTCAGTTGGTTGTCAGTGGGTTGTCGGTTGTCAGTTGTCAGTTGTCTGGGCCGTCCGGCCTGGACGTCAGTCCCGCCGGTGATCGCCCATGCCGAGAGGCACTGCGAACTTCGGTCGTCCCCACTCGTCAGTCACGACGATTGTCGCCCAGGCCGAAAGGCACAGACAACCGACAACTGACAACCGGCGGCAACGCGCGCCTACTCATTATCGATCTGCGCCCTCTGCAGGTGTCCCGAGTAGTCGATGTAGATCGACTTCCACTCCGTGAACACGTCGATGCCGGCCACGCCTGCCTCGCGGTGGCCGTTCCCGGTCTCCTTCACGCCACCGAACGGCAAGTGCACTTCGGCCCCGATCGTGGGCGCGTTCACGTAGAAGATGCCCGTGTACATGTCGCGCATGGCCACGAAGGCCTTGTTCACGTCGCGTGTGTAGATGGAAGACGAGAGGCCGTAGCGGACGCCGTTGCCGATCTCGATGGCGTGCTCGAGAGAATTGCAGCGGATCACCGCGGTCACCGGGCCGAAGATCTCCTCCTGCGCGATGCGCATCTCCGGAGTCACCTCCGCGAAGACCGTCGGCTCGTGGAAGTAGCCCTTCGCGTACTCACCGTCACCGAGCGCATTTCCACCGGCGACGACCTGCGCGCCCTCGTCCCTGCCGATCTTCACGTACGACTGCACCGTCTCGCGCTGCGAGGCAGAGATCGACGGTCCCATCTGCACATTCGCGTCGAGGCCGTTGCCGACCTTGAGCTTCTTCGCGCGTCCGGCCAGCTTCTCGACAAACTGGTCGTACACCTGATCGTGCACCACGACGCGCGACGCGGCGGTGCAACGCTGCCCGGTCGTGCCGAAAGCACCCCACAGCGCGCCGTCGACCGCGAGGTCGACGTCCGCATCTTCCATGACCATGATCACGTTCTTGCCGCCCATCTCCAGATGGACGTGCTTGAACTGCGGCGCACAGACGGTGTTGATGTGCCGGCCCACCTCCGTGGAGCCAGTGAAGGAGATCACGCGGATCTTCGGATGCGAGAGCATCGGTTCGCCGACATCGCGACCGCCGCCCGTGACCACGTTCCACACGCCCTTCGGCAGGCCCGCCTCTTCGAACGCCTCCGTCAGCAGGATGACCGACAGCGGCGTCTGCGATGCGGGTTTGATCACCACGGTGTTCCCGCAGATGAGCGCCGCCATGCCCTTCCACGCCGGAATGGCCATCGGAAAGTTCCACGGCGTGATCAGGCCCGCGACGCCGAGGGGCATGCGGACGGCCATGTTGAACTTGTTGGCGAGCTCGGAGGGCGTGGTCACACCGAACAGACGGCGCCCTTCTCCGGCCGCGAGGAAGGCCATGTCGATGGCTTCCTGAATGTCCCCTTTGGTCTCGTCGATGACCTTCCCCATCTCGCGCGTCATCTCGCGCGCCATCTCGTCCTTGCGGCGCTTGAGGATGTCCCCCACGTGATAGAGGAACTCCGCGCGCTTCGGCGCGGGCGTCAACCGCCATTTTTCATACGCGCGTTGCGCCGCATCGACGGCAGCGTTGACGTCGTCCGCGGTCGAGTCCTGGAACGTCCCGACCAGATCATCGTCGTTCGCGGGATTGCGGTTCTCGAATGCCTTCCCGCTCCGCGACTTCACCCACTGCCCGTCGATGTAGTTCGCGTACTCGCGCGCCTCGCGGAGCTTGTAGTTTCTTGCAAATGTGTTCGTTTCGGTTGCTGACATGATTTCTCCGAGTCTTCAAGCCTTCGAGTCTTCAAGCCTTCGAGGAGTATCACTCGAAGACTCGACGGCTTGAAAACTCGACGACTGCTTCTATTTCGACTTCGCGGGCGCGTCCTCACGGGGTACGGTCGACCCCATGTCCACGTTCCCGCGGAACTTCGCGCCTTCGGCCACGACGATCTTCGGCGCTTTGATGTTGCCGTCGACGGTGGCGCTGGCGACGAGCTCTACGCGCTCATCAGCGGAAACATCGCCGCTGAGCTTGCCTTCCACCACGACGTTGCGCGCATGAACCGTCGCTTCCACACGCGCCTTCGTGCCGATGCGTAGATCGGCGGTGAGCTTCACATTGCCTCGGACCGAGCCTTCGATCACCACCGGCTCGGAGCCGCTCAGGGTCCCTTCGATGGTGGTGTTGAAACCGATGAACGTCGCTCCCGCAGCGATCGGTGGCGCGTCGCGCCTCGGCTGCGCTTGCGGGGGCGAAGGATCTTTGGAGAAAAGGGCCATTGTTCGCGATACCTCTACAACTTGGGGCCGAAGCATAGCATTAGGCTGCGCTACACTCCGCGACCCTGAGGGACCGCAGATTGAAACGCTTTGGAACCACCTTCCTCCTCGCTTCGCTCCTGTTCGCGTGCAAGGGCGGAGGAAAGAAAGACGAGCAGTACAAGACTGAGAAAGCGGACCGCGGAACCGTCACCATGACCGTGACCGCGACGGGCACGCTCTCCGCTGTGACGACCGTCCTGGTCGGCAGCCAGGTGTCCGGTGTGGTCGCGCAGTTGTATGCCGATTTCAACAGCCAGGTGAAGAAGGGCCAACTCCTCGCCGAGCTCGATCCCACACCCTTCCAGCAGCAGATGGAACAGCGCCGCGCGGACGTGACCCGGGCCCAGGTTCTGGTCGACGATGCGCGATTGAAGTACAACCGTGAGCGCCGTCTGATGGATGCGGGACTGACCTCGCAGGCGGGTGTCGAAGCGGCGCAGGCGACGTATGACGGCGCACGCGCACAGGTCGCGCAGGCCACCGCCGCCCTCAGTCAGGCCGCGACGAATCTTCGCTACACGAAGATCCTCGCGCCCACCGACGGCATCGTCGTGGACAAGCAGTACGAGATCGGGCAGACCGTGGCCGCCTCGTTCCAGGCCCCGACACTTTTCCAGATCGCGCAGGACCTGACCAAGATGCAGGTGCAGGCGGATGTGGACCAGTCCGACATCGGACGCGTGCAGGTCGGACAGGTCGCTCGATTCAGCGTCGATGCGTATCCCGAGGATGAGTTCCGCGGGAAGATCGCGCAGATCCGCTTCAACGCGGTCGTGAATCAGAACGTCGTCACCTATCCCGTGATCATCGAGGTCGCCAATCCGGAAGGGCGGTTGCGACCGAAGATGACCGCGAACGTGACCATCGACGTCGCAACCGTGCCGAACGTCCTGCGCGTACCGAACGCTGCGTTGCGTTTCAAGCCGCCGCAGGAAGCTGGAGCGGATGGCGCTCAGGCTTCCGGTCGTGATGCCATCCAGACCGCGGCACGTGGCGCCTCGGCGGGCGGTCCTGCCGGCGCGGCCGACCAGATGCCGCGCGGACGCCGCCGCGGCGGAGCGGGCGGCGCAGGCGCCAAGTCGCAGACCGTTTACATCCTGGGCGCAGACAAGAAGCTGAAGCCGGTCGAGATCCGTACCGGCATCAGCGACGGCCGGTTCACGCAGGTCATCTCAGGCGAGTTGAAAGAGGGCGACACGATCGTGGTCGGCCTGGTGACGTCGAAGGTCGAAGGGCCGCCGCCCATGGGCGGTCAGGGTCCGGGCGGCCCGGGCGGCGGCGGCGGACGGCGCCGGTGAGGCTCGCGCTGTTGTCAGTTGTCGGTTGTCGGAGGCCCGAGCTGTTGTCGGTTGTTAGTTGTCGGTTATCTGGGCCTCTTCGTGCTGCGGGTCGGCCAACGGAAAACCGGCAACCGAGAACCACGCCGGTCCCTCCCTGGTCTTTTCCGTTTCGCGATGCCGCCCTGACAACCGACAACCGACAACCGACAACGACGGCGCGCCGCAACGTGCGTCCGAGGATGCCGAGGTGACCCGCGCCGTCATCGAGATCCGCGAGGTCACCAAGGTCTACCAGCTCGGCGAGGTCGAGGTGCGCGCGCTCGACGGCGTCAAGCTGACCATCAACGAGGGTGAGTTCGTCGCCATCATGGGTCCGTCGGGTTCCGGCAAGTCCACGCTGATGAACATCATCGGCTGCCTCGATCGTCCGACCGCGGGTACGTACATCCTCGACGGCGCCGACGTCTCCGCGCTCAGCCGCGATCAGCGCGCCATCATCCGCAACTCGAAGATCGGCTTCGTGTTCCAGAGCTTCAACCTCCTCGCGCGCACATCGTCTCTGGAGAATGTGGAGCTGCCCCTGCTGTACGCCGACGTCACGATGACCCGCAAGCAGCGCCGCGACGCCGCCCTCGCCTCGCTGCATCACGTCGGCCTGGCCGGTCGCGAGGGGAACTACCCGTCGCAGCTCTCCGGCGGCCAGCAGCAGCGCGTGGCCATCGCCCGCGCCCTCGTGACCACTCCCGCGATCGTGCTCGCCGACGAGCCCACAGGCAACCTCGACTCGAAGACGTCCGTGGAGATCATGAGCATCTTCCAGGAGCTCAACGACGAAGGCCGCACCATCGTCCTCATCACCCACGAACAGGACATCGCCCGGCACGCGAAACGCGTCGTGCACGTACGCGACGGAAAGATTCAGCAGGACGAACTCGTCGAGCAGCACCGCATCGAGCGATCGGGGATTGCCGCGCCGCTGGCTCCGGTTGCCCGGTGACGAAGCCGTTGGCAGTTCGCGGGGGCCGGGTTGTCAGTTGTCGGTTGTCGGTTCTCCGCGCTTTGAGTCCTGGACGCCACTCTCGCCAGCCTTGCAAGAGAAGAATTGATGCCCCGCCTCTCGCACCGCAGCCAGATTCCTCCATGCGACTGACCCGCAGACCACTGACAACCGACAACTGACAACCGACAACCGACAACCGACAACCGACTACCCTACCGACAACCGGAGAATCCATGCGCAACTCCCTGACCCGCCTCGGCAACATCACCATCGTCGGCCTGAAGTCGATCGCCAGAAACAAGCTGCGCTCGCTGCTCACCGCGCTCGGGGTGATCTTCGGCGTGGCTTGCGTCATCGTTTCCGTCGGCATTGGCGCGGGAGCCGCCGCCTCCGTGGCGGAGATGATCAACGCCCTCGGATCGAACGTGATCATGATCATGCCTGGCGCTTCGACGCAGAGCGGAGCGCGGATCTTCACCGGACAATCCACGCTGACGGAAGGCGATGTCGAGGCGATCCGCCGCGAAGCGCCCGCGGTGGCGTACGTCACGCCGACGATCCGCTCCGCCGGACAGGTAGTGGCCGCGGACATGAACTGGTCGACGCAGGTCCAGGGCGTGGATGTCGACTGGCCGTTCATCCGCTCGTGGAACACGACCGAGGGGAGCTTCTTCACGGATCAGGACGTGC
Organism: Acidobacteriota bacterium; assembly: GCA_031388865.1. Classification (GTDB taxonomy): domain Bacteria; phylum Acidobacteriota; class Thermoanaerobaculia; order Gp7-AA8; family Gp7-AA8; genus QHVT01. The sequence continues at coordinate 6,873 of JANMSA010000673.1, forward strand.
GGGCGGGGGCGAAGGTGGCGGTCCTCGGTGTGACCGTGGCCGAGAACCTTTTCCCCGCTGGCAACGCGGTCGGCTCCACGATCCGCATCAAGAACGTCCCGTTCAAAGTCATCGGCGTGCTCGAAAAGAAAGGCGGCACGTCGATGGGCGATCAGGACGACGCCATCATCGCGCCTTACACCACCGTGCAGAAGCGGCTCTCCGGCCAGCAGCGACTGGGCATGCTCATGGCGTCCGCCACGTCCGGCGAGCAGGTCGGCGAGGCGATGCAACAGATCGACGCCGTCCTGCGGCAGCGGCATCGCATCCCGCCCGGCGGCGATGCCGACTTCATGCTGCGCTCTCAGGAGGAAATGGCTCAGGCCAACCAGGCCCAGGTGGGCCTGATGCGCAATCTGCTCATCGGCATCGCCATCGTGTCGCTGGTCGTAGGCGGCATCGGCATCATGAACATCATGCTGGTGAGCGTCACCGAGCGCACCCGGGAGATCGGCATCCGCATGGCCATCGGAGCGCGCGGCCGCCACGTGCTGCTGCAGTTCCTCTTCGAAGCCATCGTTCTCTCCGTGTCAGGAGGCCTGGTCGGGATTCTTCTCGGAGTCGGCGTCGCGAAAGGATTCGCTCATTTCGCCAAGTGGCCGATCCTGGTGAGCCCCACCGCGATCGTGCTCGCTTTCGCGGTCGCTGCCGGAATCGGAATCTTCTTCGGGTTCTACCCTGCCCGCAAAGCGGCGCAGCTCGATCCGATCGACGCTCTGCGGTACGAGTAACGAGCCCGAGGGAATCTGTGGTGCCAGGGTGACGCGTTCGAGCTGTCACCGCTTCGAAAGCGCCGTGCAGACGAGGACTCACCGCCAACGGACACCACTCGTGCAGACGTCTATGTCCGTTGAACGATCACGATGGTCTCGTCGTCCTTCTGCGAAGCCTCGTCGACGAACGCGTCGACGGCGTCGGCGATCTGATCGCGGATGAGCGTGGCACTGTAACCGAGGTGCTGTTCCAGGAGGGCTTCGAGCCGCTCGTTGCCGAACTCCTCCCCAGCCTCGTCCTCGGCCTCGGTGATGCCGTCGCTGTAGAGGACTGCACACGCGCCGGCAGGAAAAGCGCGCTTCTGCGCCAGGTAGCGCGAGTTCGGCAGGATTCCGATGGGCAGGCCGTGCGAATTGATCGTGCTGATCTGGCCGCCCGCGATCAGGTATCCGGGATTGTGCCCGGCGTTCACGTATTCGATCATTCCCGTCTCGCGATCGATCGAGACGATGATCATCGTGATGAACTTGTTTTCAGCGGACCAATTGTGGATGTGACGATTGAGCTCTGTCGCGATCTCTCCGATGCCTCGGCCTTCCGCGAAAAGAAGTTGCACGACCGCGTGCAGCGCGGACACGAGCAGCGCGGCGGGCATCGATTTTCCCGCCACGTCTGCGACCAGAGCGGTGACGATCCCCTCTCGGACGAAGAAGGCGTGGTAGTCGCCGCCCACCTGCCGCGCGGGGCGCGACAACGCGGCGATCTCGATACCGTCGATCTGAGGAATCTTCGAGGGAAGAATGTCGCGCTGGATGGTGGCGGCCAGTTCCAGGTCGCGCTCCATGGCCTGCTTCTCCAGCGCCTCGCGGTGAAGGCGTGCGTTCTCCAGCGCGATCGCGACCTGATTCGCGAAGAGCGCAAGCAGCCGCAGCTCGTTCGATTCGAACGCGGCGATGCCCCCTTCCCTCGTCTCCCGATCGGCAGCGGCCAGGACGCCGATTACCGCATCGTTGCTCCCCTTGATGGGAACCGCCACGAAGGCGACACAGTCGGGAAACAGACAGTCGCTTCCTCCCTCGAAGGCGAGCGGCTTCCCTTCGCGGATGAGCTGTTCGCTGAGCTCCTCGTCGATGAAGTCCTGGCGTACGTCACCGAAGGAGCGGTAGAGGCGAAACGCAGCGTCCTCGCGGAGGAAGAGCGCCGCGCGCCTTGCGTTCGTCAGCGAGATCATGCGGAACAGGATCGCGTCCGCAAGCTCGTCGATGTTCAGGGTCGAGGCGATGGAGAGGCCGATGTCGTAGAGCGACTCCAGCTCCCAGAGGCGGTACTTGAGCTGGAAGTCTCCTTCCCGCGTCTCCTGCGTCAGACGCTGGTTGGCCAGAAGCGTGGAGAGGAACGCCGCGCCGGCCCGTACGAACGCGACGTCGTCATCCATCGTGTCGTCGATCTGCGGCGTGGAGAGCGCCAGGAGACCCATGGCCTCACGATGCGACTGCAACGGAACGACGACCGCGGGCGATGGAAGAACCAGATCTTCCGCGCGCATGTCCACGGCCAGGATCTCGGGGGCGACGCATTGGAACGATTTCGCGGCCAGCCTCAGTACGTCGCCGCGTCCATCGCGGAGATAGAGAGCGCCGGAGTTGAAACGCGTGTGCCGCGCGAACGCGTCGAGGATCTGCGGGCCCTGCGTTGCGATGGACGTCCGCTCCAGCTGCTGAAGCTCATGAACGAACTCGGCGAAACGATGGACCTGAGGCATGGGAAGAGAGTATCAGCGATGAATGATGAGGGATGGTGCTGAATGAGGAGTGATGAGTGATGACGCCAGGGAGAGCGCTTCATCATTCATCACTCGTCATTCATCCTCACCCCTCCAGGCCCATTTCCTTCACCGCGCTCTCCTCGTCCGCGAAGATGGCCGCGTAGTTGGCCAGCCCCATGATCTGGAAGGTCTTGTGGATGACGGGAGTGAGGCAGCAGAAGCCGATCCTGCCGCCCTTGTCGATCATCTTCTCGATGATCTCGATGAGGATGGAGATGCCGATGGAGTTGACGATCTTGGTCTCGCGCAGGTTGAGCAGGAGCGAGCGAACGTTGTCATCCATGAGCTCGTAAGCGCGGTTCGCGATCTCTTCGCCGCCGACGTTGTTGATGTAACCCTTCGTGTAGAGGATCGCGCCGGTCGCACCGCGGCGGTCGAGGGCGACTCTGAGTTCGTCTGTCATGATCTCTTTCCGTGATTCATGCTCTGGTGGTCGCGGTCACGACCTCTTCCCGTACTTCACCATATGGATTGTCGTGCCGTCGGACTGGGTGGAGATGCCGACCTCATCCATGTGAGCTTCGATGATCTGCAGGCCCCATCCGCGCTTGTGGGCAACGCCGAGCTTCTGCCGGCGAGAGCGCGCCTCAGTCACATCGAAACCCTTCCCGCGATCGGTGATCCAGATGTCGATGCGCGAGCCATTCCCGCCATCTGAGGTGCCGGTGATTCTGACATAAATGCGCTTGTCGGCGCTACCGGAGTGCTCCCTGGCATTGATGCAAGCCTCGATGATCGCGTGGGCCATCTCGTCGATGGATTCCGAGGGCATGCCCAGCTCCCGGGCGAGGTTGCCGGCCGCACGCGCGGCAGCGATCTCGATGTCCGGGATCATCGGGAGCGTGAGCTCCATCTGCCGTTCGGCCGTGGCGGTCATGAATGCGTCCTCAGAGAGCGCGGAGCTAGAACGACAGGAACAGTGCAGCCACTGCCTTGACCCAGGCGGGAATGCCGCCAAGCTGGTCCAGCGCCATGAGAGCGACGGTGTTGAGTGCCAGCATGCTGGGAAGGATGAGGTTGGCCGAAAGGACGGATTCGAGCCTGGTGGTGCGGGTCTGCGCGACGTTGTTCATGGTTGCCCCCCTGTTTCTTCGGGGCATCCCTAGAGCAACGCGACTGCCACGGCGTTCGGACCAGCTCAAAACCTCCTAACCGTTTGACACAGCGTAGTTTACACGAATGGCAGCTGCTTCAATACCCTGTGCAGCCCTGTGACATTATGACCCGTTTCTGAGTGCCAGCGGGCAAGTCGAACCATAACCGCAATAAAATCAATAGCTTACTAATGGATATCCCATTTGTCTACGACTGATGCTATTTGACCCAGTCCGCGCTTGCGATAAAGGGTCTTGCGGTCCACGCCCAGGATTCTAGCCGCCTGCGACATGTTCCCCTTCGTGAACGCGAGTACTCGAACGATGTAACGGGTTTCCAGATCGTGCAGCGTGGGCAGGTCCTCAGACAGATCCGCGGCGCCGGTGCTGGACACGGAATCCTCCGGCAGGAGCAGATCGCCAGGATCGATGACGGGATCGGTGGTCAGCGCCAGCGCTCCCTCGATGAGATTCTCCAGCTCACGCACGTTGCCTGGAAACGGGTAGCGCATCAGCTTCTGCAGCGCTTCCTGTGTGATGCGCACGTCGTGGAGACCCTCGCGTTTGCCGTACTTGTCGAGGAAGAAGCGCACCAGTTTCGGGATGTCGTCCCTGCGATCGCGGAGTGGAGGCAGCGTGATCTCGACGACTTTGAGGCGGTAGTACAGATCCTGGCGGAACTCCGTCTGCTCGATCATCTCCTCGAGATTGCGGTGCGTGGCGGAGAGGATGCGCACATCGACGGGGATGCGCCGCCGTCCGCCAAGCTTCTCGATCTCGCGCTCCTGAAGCACGCGCAGCAACTTGGCCTGAAGAGTGAGTGGAATGTCGCCGATCTCGTCGAGGAAGATGGTCCCCCCCTTGGCGAGCTCGAACTTGCCGGGCCGGGCTTCTACGCCCGTGGCCACTCCTCGCTCGATGCCGAAAAGCTCCGACTCCAGCAGCGTCTCCGGCAACGCAGCGCAGTTGATCGCTACGAAAGGACCGTCCTTGCGCGGAGAGTTGCCGTGGATCAGCCGCGCGACCATCTCCTTGCCCGTGCCTGACTCACCTCGGATGATGACGCTGGCCTGCGAGTCTGCCACGCGGGCAACGAGGTCCATGACCCGCTGCATCTTCGACGAGTCACCCACCATCAACCGGTCCGAGTAGTCGCGCAACATGCGCTGCTTGAGCACGCGATTCTCGTCCTGCAGTGTCTCCCGCACGAGGTCGAGCTTGTGAAAGCGCCGGGTATTTTCGATCGCCGCGCCACCGATCGAGGCCATCGACTCCAGGAAGCGCAGATCGTCCTCGATGAAGCTTCCTGCTTTCGTGGCGCCCCGCACTTCTTTTCCGCCGACGCCGATGACTCCCAGGATGGTCTCGCCCGCAACCATCGGAGCGATGAGCAGGTCGCCTCCTGGCTCGCCCAGAAACTTCGGCACCGTCACCATCATCGGCTGGCGCGAGGCCAGCACCTGCCGGATGGGTGCCTCGAGAAGCATCAACTCAGGTGGGGGGGCCTCGATGCCGAACGTGAACAGCGTCTGCACCTGCAGCTTGTCGTCGAGCGAGAAGACGAAACCGGTCGTCGCATCGATGACCGCAATGGTCCGATGCATCAGCTCCTCGAGCAGGTCATCCTCGGGACGAAGCGTATTCAGCGCGCGACCCACATCGTAGAGGGCCTCGAGCTGCAGCAGTTTTCGGCGAAGCTCGAATTGTGTCTGTGCCATCTTGGGATCGCGTTCGCTCGCGTTCCGTTATCGGTTGTCAGTTGTCGGTTGTCGGCTAGTGTTGTCGGTTGTCAGTTGTCTGCGCCGCTATCGCCTGGACGTCAGCCACGCAAGCTCTAGCCCTGGCGAAGAGGCGCAGACAACCGACAACTGGCAACCGACAACACGAACCCGCAACTCCCGACTATTTACCCAGCGCCTTCCTGCACTCGCCTAACAGGTAATCGCCGTTCCAGGTGTCGTAAAACGACTGGTCGAGGCTGTAGATTCTGATGAGCAGCGCGTGGGCTTCGTCGAAGCGGCCGGTTTTCATCAGCGTGCGCGCCAGGAAATACGAGGCGCGGATGGTCTGAGGGTCCTGCACCTCCCGATCGACGATCGCCCGGAACAGCCGCTCCGCTTCCGGGAAATTGCGGCGCTGGTAGGAGCAGAGCGCCTTCTCGTAGTCGCTCATGCCACCGCACGTCGTCGGCGGAGCCGCAAGCGCAGAGGAGCCCAGCAGTGCGAGAATGAGTAGAAGTCTCTTCATGGGGAACAGCGCAGACAACCGACAACCGACAACTGACAACCCCGTACAGGATACCTTCGAATCATGAGACTGGGCATTCTCGGCGGCGGCAGAGCGGCATGGGCCTACGGCTCGGCGTGGAAGCGCCTGGGGTGGCCGCTGTCTGGCGTCTGGCTGCGCGACGAGTCCAGGAGCAGGATCACGGAGCTTCTCGAGACCGCGCGACTGGACATGGCCGACCTCGCCGGATCCGCCGAGCTCCTGCTGGTGGCCGTCAGCGACCGCGCCATCGCTGAAGTCGCGGCGGCGATCCCGGAGACGGACGCGCTGATCTTCCATGCGAGCGGGGCGATGCTCTCGATGCGCGGTGGCTTCTCGCTCCATCCGCTGAAAGCCCTCCCTCCCGTTGGCCAGCCTTCCGATCTCTCCGACACTCTGCTCGTGTTCGAGGGGGAGCACCGCCGCACGGGGAAGCTCATCGCCGCGGCAGTCGGTGCCCGGTTCGCGGAAGTGGCCGCAGAGCAGAAGGTGCTCTATCACGCCGCGGCCGTCTTCGGCTCCAACTACGTTGCGGCCGCCCTCGAGATCGCTGAGCGGCTCATGCTGCGTGCGGGCGTTGGGGACGTGCACGACGATCTCGCCGCGCTGGCCCGCTCCGCTACAGAGAACTGGCGGCAGCACACGGACTCGAAACGATTCACAGGACCGGCCGCGCGCGGCGACCGCGAAGTGCTCGACCGGCATGTCGCCGCGCTGGTTGGCGAGCCGCAACTCGCGCAGATTTACGAACTTCTGGCCAAAGAGCTCGCGGCTTCCATCCTTGCTAGGCCAAAGTAGCGGGTGCTACGATCGCTCGCTTTCTCGAACGCAGCGAAGGACTGTTCCCGACCCATGGTCTTCTTCAACTACGCCACCATGCAGATGGCTGCGAAGATCGTTTACTACGGTCCGGGCCTCTGCGGGAAGACCACCAACCTCCATCACATCTACGCGAAAACCTCGTCGCAGAGCCGCGGAGAGATGGTCAGTCTGGAGACCGAGACGGACCGCACCCTTTTCTTCGACCTCCTTCCGATCGACGTCGGCGTCATCGGTGGCTTCAAGACCCGTCTGCAGCTCTACACAGTCCCGGGCCAGGTCTTCTACAACACCACCCGCAAGCTCGTGCTGAAGGGTGTCGACGGCATCGTGTTCGTAGCCGACTCGCAGATGGCCATGCTCGAAGCCAACGTCGAGAGCCTGAAAAACCTCCGTGAGAACCTGGTCGAGATCGGGGTCGTCCTCGATGAGCTCCCGCTGGTGCTACAGCTCAACAAACGCGACCTGCCGAACGTCACGACGGTCGAGGCGATGATGGCCGTGCTCGACCCGGAGCACCGTCTGGATCACGTCGAGTCCGTGGCCTCCGCCGGCACGGGTGTGTTCGAGACGCTGAAGCAGATCTCGAAGCTGACCTTGCGAACGCTCCGCCGCCGTATGACAGGGGAGGAGCCGATGCGCGGCGCCGCGCCCGTCGCCCGCAGCGGCGCCCACTTCAAAGTGCGCGAGGACACCGCCCCCATCCGTGCGATGCCTCACGCCGAGGTCACTTCCCCGGCGGCGGAGATCGAGGAGGAGTTGCGAGGTCTGGCCGTTGCCGATCCCGACTCCACCTCCGTTCCACCCGGCGCCGTGCCGGAGCCTCGTCCGGAAGAAACGATCTCCGCATCCGAGCTCGATCGGCACATCATCCTCAGCGCACCGGTGGCCGAAGTGCCGGCACCGATGGAGGAGTTGATGCCGGTCGCCGAGCCGTCGGCGCAACCCCTTACTGAGCACATGACTGAGCACCCCGCCGAGCCGCTGGCCGAACGGCCTGTCAAACAGTCTGACGAGCCGCCCGGGGAACGGCCTGTGGAATCGGAGCCATTTGCCGAAGCGGAGCAACAGGTTCGAGATTCCGGGATCCTCGCTCAAGACGCCGTGCCCGAGCCGGCGTTCGATCTCGGGCAGGCGGAACCGCCTCAGCCGGTGGAGCCTGCGGTGAAGACCGTCAAGGTACGGTCTTCGGTGGACGTCATGTCGGAGCTCGAAGCACTGCGCAAGCGCGCAACGCAAACGACGCCCAAAGCGCCCAGGCGGGACATCCTCGCCGACCTGGAAAGCCTGCGGCCCAAGCGTGACCTGCAACGCACGCTGCACATGCAGCTCCCACCGGACGTGCTCCCTCGCACGCGCTCCATCCGGGTTACACTGACCTGCGAGAACGCGGACGGCGGCGTCCTCGGCACCCAGGACCAGCAGCTGGAACTGGGCGAGACGTCCGACGTGCAAAGTCTCTCGGTCAACCTGAAAATCAACTTGTCCTGAACACGATCAAAGGCCGCCGCGCGGCCGTGAATGTGAAGGGGTGCGCGATGCGCAACACGCTGTTGGCAGTGCTTGCTGTCTATTCCGTCGCTTGCGCGAGCTCCTCGCAGCCGTCTGCGCCGGTCCCCGTTCCAGCAGCGCCCAGCGTCTCGGCGCAGTTCGACGCTGAAGACTTCCGCAAGGAGCTGGAGGCCGCCTACACGCACATCCTTTCGCGGGCGGACCACAGCCGCCTGCCCATCGACGCGCCGGTCGTGGACATCGAAGCCGCCGCCTCCATCCCCATCCCCGAGCACCGCACGATCACTTCGGCCGTCCGCCTGTTCAGCGTGGACATGAAGGACAGCATCCAGACGTCTTTGATCCGTTCCGCGAAATACCGTCCTCTCATCGACCGCGCCCTCTCGGAGCAGCAACTCCCGAAAGGGCTCGCCTATCTCCCCGTCATCGAGAGCGCGTACCTGCCCACCCTCACCTCGAGCGCGGGCGCGCATGGCATCTGGCAGTTCATGCCGGAGACAGCCCGCGAATACGGCATGCGTGTTGACTGGTGGGTCGACGAGCGCGCGGATCCGGAGCGCTCCACGCGCGCCGCCGCGAAGTATCTGAAAGACCTGCATCGGATGTTCGGCGACTGGGCTCTGGCGCTGGCGGCCTACAACTGCGGCCCGGGTCGCGTGCGCCGCACGCTCGATGAGGCCGGCGCGACGACGTTCTGGGAACTGCTCGAGCGAGGGCTGCTGCCGAAGGAGACCCGCGGCTACGTCCCGACGTTCTACGCGACTCTCGTCATCGCCAGCGATCCGGCGAACTACGGGTTCAAGCTGGCTACTCCCACGGACATCGACGCCAGGCGCGTCGAAGTCGTCGGCCCCGTCTCGCTGTCGTACATCGCGGAAACACTCGACATGGACGAAGCCGTCCTCCGCGACCTGAACCCGGCTCTGCGCCGCGGCGTCGTGCCGCCCGGACGCGCGGCTGTGCGCGTCCCCACGAAACACGCCGACACGCTTCTCGCCCGAGCGGACTCCCTTCGTGACGAAGATGCCTACGTGAAATACTGCGCGTTCCGCCTTCGCGAGGGCGACACCATCACCCGGCTGGCGAAGAAGCTCGGCGCCAAACCGGAGACGATTCTCGCAATGAACAACCTCGGCGACGGTGCGACTGTGCGCCCAGGTGAGTCGATTTATCTGCCCGTCCGCGCCCGCGAGCTCGGGTTGCTCCTCGCCCACAGCGACGACGAGACCGTGTTCTACGCGGTGCGCAAAGGCGACACGCTCTACTCCATCGCGCAGAGGAACGATCTCTCCGTCTCCGACCTCCGCGAACTGAATGAGCTGGCCGGAAACGCGTCACTGAGAGTGGGGCAGAAGCTGCGCGTGTCCGCCCCGCGCACACTTTCGGCCGGCGGCATGTAGGTTGTTGTCGGTTGTCTGAGCCTCAGCGTCCAGGCCAACTGTACAGAGAGCAGACTTCGCGTCGGGCAGACCGATTTCTTGCGCATCGGGCAAAGGTTTGCGGGCGGCGAGCATGCTCTCAGCCGGCGAATCTGAGGTCGGCGTTGGTTCTCAATGGCCGCTCATCTGAGTGTCTCGTCCAGGCCGGAATGCACCGACAACCGACAACTGACAACCGACAACCCTTGTGCTAGTTTGGCCCGCCATGGCCCAGAGCAGCAGCGACTACAAGAAGACCCTCAACCTTCCGCAAACGACCTTTGCGATGAAAGGAAACCTGCCGCTGAACGAGCCCCTGAGGCTCGAGAAGTGGCGCGGGATGAACCTTTATCAGCTCATCCGCGAGAAATCCGCGGGACGGCCCAAGTTCATCCTGCATGACGGTCCGCCGTACGCGAACGGCAGGATTCACATCGGTCACGCCCTCAATAAGACCCTCAAGGACATCGTCGTCAAGTCACGAACGATGCTGGGCTTCGACTCGCCATACATCCCGGGCTGGGACTGCCATGGTCTTCCCATCGAGCACGCGGTGAACAAAGAGCTGGGCTCGAAGAAGAGCGACCTCTCGGCGGCGGAGTTCCGCCGCGTCTGCCGTCAGTTCGCCGCGAAATACCTGAACATCCAGCGCGAGGATTTCATCCGCCTCGGCGTGTTCGGCGACTGGGACCATCCCTACACCACCATGGCCTTCGACTACGAAGCCGACATCGCCTCGACGCTGGGACGCTTCTTCGAAACGGGCGCGGTCTACAAGGGGCTCAAGCCGGTTCACTGGTGCACCGTGGATCAGTCCGCACTGGCCGAGGCGGAGGTGGAGTATCGCGATCACACGTCTCCGTCCGTCTACGTGCGCTTCCGGATGAAGGATGAGGCGGTGCAGGAGCTCGACCTGCCGATCGAGAAGGCGCTCTACGCGGTCATCTGGACGACCACCCCCTGGACGCTTCCGGCGAATCTCGCGGTGGCAGTGAAGCCCGACTACGACTATACGATCGTGGAGCGCGAGGGGGAAAACTACATCCTTGCCACCGAGCTCGTGGTCCAGGTCGCGAAAAAGTTCGGTTGGACTGAGTTCAAGGAAGGGCGGGTCTTCAAAGGGGCGGCGCTCGAGCATCTCCGCTACCGGCACCCCTTCATCGATCGCGAAGGCGCGTTCGTCCTCGGCGACTACGTGACGCTCGACGCGGGCACGGGTCTTGTGCACACCGCACCCGGCCACGGCGCCGACGACTTTGCGACCGGCCGCCGCTACGGCCTCGACATCTACACGCCGGTCAATCATCGCGGCGAGTTCACTCAGGACGTGCCGCAATGGGCTGGCACTCACGTGTTCAAGGCAAATCCCCAGATCGTCGAGTTGCTCAGCCAGACCGGCGCACTCGTCCTCGGCGAATCGATCACGCACTCCTACCCGCACTGCTGGCGCTGCAAGAGCCCGATCATCTTCCGCGGCACCGAGCAGTGGTTCATCTCCATGGACGAAACAGGGCTCCGCAAGCGCGCGCTCGAAGAGATCGACAAGGTGAAGTGGGTGCCGTCCTGGGGACGCGACCGCATCTACGGAATGATCGAGAACCGTCCGGACTGGGTGATCTCGCGCCAGCGCCTGTGGGGAGTGCCGATCACAGTGCTCTACTGCGAGAAGTGCGGCGATGCGGTCACCTCGCCGGATCTGTTCGAGAACGTGGCCAGGCATTTCCGTGCGGAAGGTGCGGACTCCTGGTACGAGCGTCCGGTCACGGACTTCTACGACAAAGCCTGTAGCTGCGGGAACACGGAGTTCCGCAAAGAGACGGACATCCTCGACGTCTGGTTCGACTCCGGCTGCTCGCACCTCGCCGTGTTGAAACGCCGCGCCGAGCTGGAGTGGCCGACGGATGTCTATCTCGAAGGCCACGACCAGCATCGCGGCTGGTTCCACTCCTCGCTGCTGGTCGGCACGGCGATCGAAGGCGGTGCGCCATTCCGCGAGGTCGTGACCTGCGGGTTCGTGCTGAACGAAGCGGGCGACAAGATGTCGAAGTCCAGCGGGAACGCCCTCTCGCCGCAGGACGTGATCAAGCAGAGCGGGGCGGACATCCTCCGCCTCTGGGTGGCCGTCAGCGACTACACGGACGACATGATGTTCGGCCCGCAGATCCTCGCGCGCACCAGCGATGGCTACCGCAAGATCCGCAACACCGCGCGCTTCCTCCTCGGCAACCTCGGCGACTTCGATCCCGCGATGCACACCGTCTCCGCGGATCAGCTCCAGCCCATCGACCGCTGGATCCTCGATCGCGCCAGCCGCGTCGTCGCGCGCTGCCGGCAGGCGTACGAGGAGTATGAGTTCCACACCGTCTATCACCGGGTCCTGGAGCTGTGCACCGTCGACCTGTCGTCGATCTATCTCGACGCGTCGAAGGACACGATGTACTGCGATGCGCCTGACTCTCCCGAGCGCCGCAGCTCGCAGACGGCGATGTACGAGGTCCTGAGCGCCATCGTCGCCTCGATCGCTCCGATCCTCACCTTCACCGCCGACGAGATCTACGAAGCCATGCCGGGCGAACGGGAGGCATCGGTCCATCTGACCGAGATCCCGAAGCTCAACGCGATGCTCCCCTCCGAGAAGGCCGAGGAGTGGAAGCGGGTGCTGCAGCTGCGCGATGCGGTACTGGTCGTGCTCGAGCGCGCCCGCGCCGCCAAGCAGATCGGTCAGTCGCTCGAAGCCGACATCACCCTGCACGGCGATGTTCGCGCAGAAGTCGGCCTGGCAAAGTTGTTCATCGTGTCGCACGTGGACGTGGTGGCCGCTGGCGACACTCCGGTCGCTGATGCAGTGGAGATCGAGGGCTTCGGCCGCGTCGGCATCACCTGGGCGCCTGCGCGCGGTGGAAAGTGTGGACGCTGCTGGCAATTCCGCGAGGAAGTCACGCAGGGAGGCACCCTGTGCGCGCGCTGCCAGCAGGTCGTCGACGAGCTCGCGCCTTCTGAGATGCCTACGGCCTGATCATGGCCAGAACAAGAGCAAACGTCAGCGAGAAAGATCGCGGCCAGACCCATCCGCTCCGCTACGCGGATCTGCATACGCACACGTACCATTCCGATGGGACCCGCTCCCCGCAGGAAGTCATCGACGTCGCCTATGATCACGGTCTGCGGATCGTGTCCATCAGCGACCACGACAACCTTGCCGCGTATTTCGAGATCAAGGCCTATGCGGACGAGCGCGGCATGCTGCTCATCCCGGGCATGGAGCTCTCGTGCGGCTTCGAAGGCGTGGACGTGCACATCCTGGCGTACGCCTTCGACCCGCTCGACGAAGCCATTGCCACACGGCTCATCGAGTTCCGCGAAGCACGGCAGCGGCGCGGTTACGCGATGGTGGAGAGGTTGCGCACGCAGGGCGTGTCGATCGACGGCGCCCGCGTCGCTGACCTCGCCGCTGGCGGCGCGATGGGACGCCCGCACGTCGCCCGCGCGCTGGTGGAGGCAGGCTACGTCGCCACCGTCGCCGAGGCGTTCGACAAGTACATCGGCAACGGCAAGCCGGGTTACGTCGAGAAGGAACGCTTCCACATCGAGGAGGCGGTGGAGTTGATTCGCAACGCCGGAGGAGTGACCTCCGTTGCGCATCCTACAATCTACCCGGAACATCACACGCTCGTGCCGCGCATCCTCGACCTCGGAATCGACGCCGTGGAAGTGCTGCATCCGGAGGTGGGGGATGACGACCGTTACCGTCTGACGAATCTCGCTCGCTTCCGCGGCAAGTTCACCACCGGCGGCTCCGACGACCACGGCACCGTCAAAACCGCACAGACCCTCGGCACCGTTCGCGTCCCCGAGACGATGATCGGGCCCATCCTGGACCGAATGTGAGTTCGTTCTCAGGACGGCCAGTGGAGCGGTGAGCTCTCAGCCATCGAGCCGCCGGGGACACTCTTCGCAAGTGCCCGGCGGGCTGAGAGCCCACCGCTCCACTGGAGTTGCGGGGCTCGGGCACCGGATCGAGGCCGTGAAATGATGCGGTCTTCGACCGACGATGCTCCGTTCTCTTTTCTTCGCCCTCCTCCTCCTCGCACTCGTCGGCGACGCGCGGGTGTTCCTCTTCGTCTTGAACCGGGTGGTCTTCGGCGGACATCGTGAGGAAAAGTCGCGCTGGCACTGGCTGCTCTACGCCGTTCCGCCGACGCTGCTGTTGCTGACGCTGCTCTTCTGGCCGCTGCACCGATGGATTGGCTACGTCGCCGATCACCGCCTCGTGGAGCGGTTCGCGCCCGACGCGATCGAGGGCGCGGTCGTGTCACTCACGCTCGCAAAGATTGGATCGGCCTGGCTGTTCATTGCCGCAAGCATCGGTGCGTACTGGATCGTCGACCGCGCGCGGATGCTGCGCGTTGGCGAGAGGCCGGTGGCGGGCACGCGCACGCTGCAATCCGAAGTCATCAGAATGCGCAAGGCACATGTTCCGTTCGCCGCCTTGCGCAAGCTCGGCGCGCACAACGATGTGTACGACCTCGAGGTCACGCGCCACGAGGTGTACGTCGACGATCTCCCGGCATCGTTCGACGGATATCGCATCGCCTTCCTTACCGACACACACGTGGCGTCGATCATGCGGCGCGGCTTCTACCGCGAGGCGGTCGCGCAGGCAATGCGTTTCGATCCTGACCTGATTCTTCTGGGCGGCGACTTCGTCACCTGGGAGCGCCACATTCCGCTGATGGCCGAAGTGCTGCTCACGGGGCTGGAGGCGCGGGACGGTGTGTACGCGGTGCTCGGGAATCACGACTACTGGGCAGGCGCCGACAGCGTGATCGCGGCGATGACCGCGCGCGGTGCGCGGTTCCTGGTCAATCGCTCCGTTGTGATCCGTCGCGGCGGCGAGGCGATCTCGCTGATCGGCATCGACGAGCTCTATCGCGGCACGCCGGACGTCGACCACACGTTTGCGCTCGTCAATCCGCGCATGCCCTGCATCGGCGTCAGCCACCATCCGGACATCATTGGCCTGCTCGAAGGGCGGCGCGTCAACCTGCTGGTCTGCGGGCACACGCACGGCGGGCAGATCCGGGTCCCGTTCTTCGGCTCGATCGTGGTGCCGTCGAAGCACGAAGGCCGCTACGCGAGCGGATTTCACCGCGAGGAGAGCGTGTTGATGTACGTCAGCCGCGGGATTGGCGCGATCCCTCCCCTGCGCATTCTGTGCAAGCCGGAGGTCGCGACGTTCGTGTTGCGCCGGCCTGCAGATCGGTTCGCCTGATGCCTACGAGACTCTCCGAAGTCTGGCCCAACCTGGAGCGCGTCGCGCGCCATGCAGGAGTGGTCCACCTCGGCGCCAGTGACGTTGGGGACGAGCACGCCGCCCTCTTCGCACAGTGGATCCAGGGCGAGCATCACGCGTCCATGGAGTACCTGGCGAAAAACGCGGCGGTCCGTGCGAACCCGGGCGAGCGTTACCCGTGGGCAAAGTCTGTGGTCTCGATTCTGGTGCCCTATTCGCCGGAGCGTCCGCAAGCTCCGGAGGGCGCGCTGAGCCATCACGTGGCCCGCTATGCACTCGGCGACGACTATCACGACGTTCTCGACCTCATCCTGCGCGAGCTGGAGCAGGCGTTACCGGGCGTGAAGACGTGGCGCTACGTCGACACCGGCCCGCTCTCCGATCGTTCGTACGCGGCCCAGGCAGGGTTGGGCTGGATCGGACGGAACGGGATGCTCATTCACGAAGAGGACGGTTCGTACTTTTTCATCGGGACACTCCTGACAGCGCTCGACAACGACCTGACCGCGGCGGTCGTTTCCGATCGATGCGGCACGTGCACGCGCTGCATCGATGCGTGCCCCACCGATGCGATCCTGCCGGATCGCACGATCGCCTCCCCACGCTGCATCAGTTACGCGACCATAGAACACCGCGGGGCGTTCGAGGAGTACATGGCGTCGCATCTCGCCGGCAACGCCTTCGGCTGCGACATCTGCCAGGAAGTCTGTCCGTGGAACCACGCGCCTGCCGATCCTCATCCGTCCTTCCGGCCGCGAGACGAATATCGCGCCACGCCGGTAACGGACCTCCTTCGCTACGCGCAGGCCGACTTTTCCACCTTCTTCCGCAAGAGCGCCATCAAGCGTGCCCGCCTGGACGGCATGCAACGGAACGTCGCCGCTCTTAGCTCTTAGCTCGCAGCTCGCAGCTCGCAGCTCGCAGGAGATGAAGTACGGCACCGCTACATCGGCAATGGAGATTGTAGGGGTCGCGTACCGGTTCGCATTCGGAACAGCGACCACCTAGCTGGAGAAATCGAACGCACGGCCCACGATCGAGGGGTCGACGGAGCGGTCGAGGTACTCCCACACCGCGAGCGCGTCAGGACGGCTGGCGATCGGCGGTGCGGCCTCGCGGGTCGCGGGATCATTGATGATCAGCCGGGCGCGGCGGTACCAGTGCATCGCCTCTTCGGGATTGAGGCGCAGCTCCTCCCGCACACCCTGAATGAGGAGGTACTGCTCGGCAGGAATGCCCGCCGCCTCGATCTGCGGGTACTCCGGCGCGAGTTGCCGGGCGCGCGCACGCAGAATGCGCAGCTTGAGGCGCAGGGACTGCAGGTCGAGAGCGGCGCGATTCATATCGCACAGGCGCCCGATTGCGAGCCGCATCAATTCCGCCTTCTCGGCGATCAGCAGCCCCGCGTGAAAGCTCCGCATCGTCCCGCCCGTGATGGCCTTCAGCGAGCTCCACACCACCTGTCCGGGAACTTCGATCTCGATGGTGGACTCCGGCACCGCGAAGCGGAAGGTCCCCACGGAGGAGCGTTTCGGCGCGACCGGCATGGTGATGCGCACGCCACGGGCGGAGATGTCCTCGATCTGCACGGGGGTTCCATCGAACTCCCCGGTGAGCGCCGGGGACAGGAAGAACCGATCGGTCGAGCGGAGCTCCTCGATCCGGTTGCTGCGATTCGACAACTGGAGTTGCGCCACGAGGCCCTGAACCAGCTCCGGGGGGCCGTACGTGCGGATTCCCGACTGGAACTTGCCGAGCACCATCGAGTCGGGCTGCGTCCAGACGACCGCCGCTTCGATGGCTACTGGCGCTGAGTTTCCCTCCACGGCGAGCTGCAGCACGGATTTCGCTCCCCCGGTGAGAGGCGCGTCATGACGGAAGCGCGCTCCCGTTGCGGAGATATCGCAGACGGCCACGTTCACGTCCCCGAAGGTCGCGGCGAGAGGCGGCGCGAGCAAGAATCGCTCCGCGGTCCGCAGATTCCGAGCTGCCTCGTGCATGACGGGATTCCACACAGCTTACACGAACATCCTGGACCAGCGGCCTCGGCCGCCCTGTGACATAGCTCACTCATGAATCACGAATACGAGACCGTCACCTTCGATTGTTATGGACGCTCATCGACTGGGAGAGCGGCATTGCCGAACGATCTCGCGGAACAGGCGGAGCTGCTATCGCTTCGCGTTGTCGGTTGTCAGTTGTCGGTGAGCAAGCCTGTCGTCCAGGTGGCACGGCGCGGACAACTGACAACCGACAACGCGAAGCGATAGCAGCTCCGCCAGTTCCGCGAGATCGTTCGGCAAATGCCGCTCTCCCAGGCGTGAGCGTCCATGACAATCGAAGGTGACGATCTCGTATTCGTG
>JANMSA010000770.1:0-3270 GCA_031388865.1 Acidobacteriota bacterium
CCACGCCGATCAGCTCGAGAAACAGCTGAGCGAGCGGACGCGCGAGCTGCAGCAGGTGGCCGAGGTGGGTCGCGCGCTTTCGACGGTCCGTGACCACTCGGTGCTGCTGACCATGATTCTCGGCAAGGCCCGCGAGCTCTCCCGCGCCGACGCCGGGTCGTTGTACCTCCTCGACGACGTGTCGGGGCATCGCGTGCTGCGCTGGAAGCTCGCGCAGAACGACTCCCTCGACGTCGACTTCGAAGAGAAGGTGCTGCCGATCACACGCAAGTCGCTGGCCGGGTATGTGGCCATGACTGGCGAGACGCTGGTCATCGATGATGCGTACAACCTCCCGGCGGGTACGGAGTACGAGATCAACCGCTCCTTCGACGAGGAGAACGGCTATCTCACCAAGTCGCTGCTGGTCTTCCCGATGACGAATCACGCCGGCGACGTGATCGGGGTGCTGCAGCTCATCAATCGCCGCAGACTGGGCGCACCGGTCCGATTGACTGCCGCGAACGTGACCGATGCCGTGATCGCCTTCGATCAGGACACGGCCGAGATCATGCGTGCCCTGGCCAGTCAGGCGGCGGTGGCGGTCGAGAACAACCTGTTGTACGAGTCCATCGAACGGCTCTTCGAAGGATTCGTGACCGCTGCCGTGACCGCCATCGAGCAGCGCGATCCGACGACGTCCGGCCACTCCTTCCGGGTCGCCGACCTGACCGTCGAGCTGGCGCGGGTCGTCGATCGGATGGACCGCGGCCAGTTTGCCAACGTGCAGTTCACGTCCGATCAGGTGAGGGAGATCCGTTACGCCTCGCTGCTGCACGACTTCGGCAAAGTCGGTGTGCGGGAGCAGGTACTGGTCAAAGAGAAGAAACTCTACCCGATGCAGCTCGAGAGCATCCGCGGCCGCTTCGATTATGTGATGAAGTCGGTCGAGAATCAGGCCAGCCAGAGGAAGATCGACTACCTCCTCGACCACGGGCGCGACGGCTACGACGACTTCGCGGCGAACACCGACGTGGAGACGGCTGAGGCGATCCTGAAATTGCAGAGGGACTTCGCGTTCATCGCCCAGTCCAACGAGCCGACGGTCCTTCCGGAAGGGGAGTTCCAGTACCTGCAGGCGCTGGTGGGCCGGGACTACACGAACATGCGCGGTGAGCGCCGCCTGCTGGTGGACCCTGAAGAGGCACGCATCCTGTCGATCCGCAAGGGCAATCTCGATCCCGCCGAACGGACCGAGATCGAGAGCCATGTCACGTACACGTTCAACTTTCTCCTGAAGATCCCCTGGACGCGCGATCTCGCCGCCGTGGCGGACATCGCGTACGCGCACCACGAAAAACTCAACGGCCGCGGTTACCCGCGCAAGCTCAGCGCGAATGAGATCCCCATTCAGTCGCGCATGATGACCGTCTCCGACATCTACGACGCGCTCACCGCCAGCGACCGCCCCTATAAGCGGGCCATTTCCACCGAGCGCGCCCTGGACATCCTGCGCATGGAAGTCAGCGACGGCCTGCTCGACGCCGCGCTGGTGGACACGTTCGTCGACGCGAAGGTATACGAGCGCGCCGGCGTTCTACGCACGTAGCCGGGCTTCGCCGGCAGTTGCTGGTTGTCGGTTGTCGGTTGTCCGCGAGTCCTCGTCTGAGGTGTTGTCGGTTGTCGGTTGTCGGTTGTCCGCGAGTCCTCGTCACACTCGCAGTGTTCGCCAGCGTGATCTGAGGTGTTGTTGTCAGTTGTCGGTTGTCGGTTGTCTGCGAGTCCTCGTAGCCGCCTGTTCTCCTGCCCATCGGCAAACGCTGCGTCGGGCTGTGGTGCCCAAGGCGGGGTCTGTGGTCATTCCGAGAACTCCCAGACAACTGACAACTGACAACTGACAACCGACGACTGACAATCGACAACCGCCAACCGCCAACCGGCATACACTGCCCCCGATGCGACTCTTCCTCGTTCTCTCGCTCTCCTTCTCGCTGCATGCAGCGACCTTCCAGTCGCACGACGGCACGACCCTGCATTACGAGGTCGTCGGTAAGGGGCAGCCCGTGCTGCTCCTGTCGGGCGGACCTGGTTTCTCGCCTGAGTACCTTCGTCCGATCGCGGAGAAGCTCGGCGAAAAGCACGCGTTCGTGCTTTTTCACCAGCGCGGGACCGGGAAGTCGGTCGTTGCAAAGTACGACTCTGCAGAGCTCTCCCTGAAGAAGCTGGTCGCCGACGTCGAGGCCTTGCGCAAGGAACTGAAGGTCGAGAAGTGGACCATCGCCGCGCACTCGTTCGGGGGCATCCTGACGATGTTGTACGCTCGCGAGCATCCCCAACGGATCGGCGCGATCGCCTTCATCGACGCGGGCGGGCCGACCCTCCAGTCCGTCCCGAAGTTCACCGCAAATCTCGAAGCTCGGTTCACAGCGGAGGACCGCGCGGCCATCAAGGAATGGAGCGGTGAAAAGGCAAAGACGGATCACCGTCGGGCGGTGCTCGAGATCACGAAGGCGAAGACGCCGGCCTACTTTGCTGATCGCGCCAGGGCGCGTCCGCTGATGGATTCGCTGACCGAGGAGTCGTTTCACGATGGCGTGTTCTGGTCGATCGTGCCCCAGATGATGGCCATGGACCTCCGCGCAGGTCTGGAGAAGGTGAAGGCGCCGGTTCTCGTGCTGCATGGGAAGCAGGACCCGCTCGAGAGTGCGCAGGAGGTGCATGCGACCTTCCCGGGGTCCACTCTGCAGCTCATCGAGGACGCCGGACACTTTCCCTGGCTCGAACAGCCCGCCGTCTTCTACGCCGCCCTGGGAGCGTTTCTGGCAGGCGTGGGCGACTGCCACTAGCCGCGCTTCGCCGGCGGTTGTCGGTTGTCGGTTGTCAGTTGTCTGGGCGTCTGCGCGAGCGCCGCACCCACGGAGGCGGAAAGCGATCGACTTCAGTCGCGGTACACGTCTCCCTGATGATCTCCAGAGACTCGTAAACAGATCGCCTGTCGCGAGAACCCGCAGACAACTGACAACCGACCACTGACGACCGCCGGCGAAGCGCGGCAAACGGCACGCTTTCTGCTCTACAGCTCCGATGGGAGACTGTGACCATGTTAAGACCTAAAGCATTGACAGCAGCGACGTTAGCGTTCGTGTTCCTAGCCGCCTGCGGCTCATCTGGACTGGGGGACATCCTCGGTGGCGGAACGAATACAGGGGGATCCAACGCCCGTTCCGAGCTTCGCGGCACCGTCGACTATGTCGATACCAGCAACCGCTCGATCACTTTGACGAATGTCAG
>JANMSA010000806.1:0-9260 GCA_031388865.1 Acidobacteriota bacterium
CATGCCCCCAAGTGCCGAGGCTGACGACGGGGACCTGAACGCTGGTGCGACCGAGACGGATGGTTCTCATGGGGCGGGAGTCTATCCAATCCGGTTGCTTCAGGCGTCTTCGAGTCTTCGAGGAGTCTCACAGTGAAATAGGCTCACAGTCTCACAGGCGTCCGTTGCAACGCCCTTTGAGACTGTGAGACTGTGAGACTAAAGCGTATGGACGACAAACGTCCGCGCAAACGAACACTCGAAGACTCGAAGACTCGAAGACTCGAAACGCTCAGAATTCACCCCATGCCCTGCGTCTTCTGCTCCGATCCTTCCGCCGCCGGTCAGGTCCTGACCGAGGACGAACGCACGTGGACGATCCTTCATCCGGATGGACAGGTCATGCTCGTGGCCAGGAGGCATGTGCAGAATGTGTCCGACCTCGACGAGGAGGAATGGCTGGAGGTCGCGCGCGTCTGGCACCGGACCGAACGTGAGCTGCGCGATTCCACCGGCGCTGAGCGGGTCGTGGTCATGAAGCTGGGTATCCAGACACCGCATCTGCACGTCCATCTTTACCCGTTCGGGGCGGACGCGACGCGAGAGGAAGTGTTCGCGGTCATCGACGGTCGCGCAAAGCTTCGCTTGACTCTCACCCGTCGCTGAATGAGCATTCAGCCGCGAATGCCGCGTCAGCAGGTTCCCACTCCCACCACCGAAAGCGACGCCTTCAGCGGCACATCGAAGCGCGAGCGAATTCTCCGCGCGGCGGTGGACGTCTTCGCCAACTATGGCTACTTCAACGCCAAGGTCGCCCAGATCGCAAAGGCCGCAGGCGTGGCCGACGGCACGATCTACCTCTACTTCGAGAGCAAGGAAGACGTGCTCATCACGATCTTCCGCGAGCACACGCGCAGCTACCTGCACAAGCTCGGGCAACGAATGGCGAACGTCGATCGCGCCGAGGACCGGCTGCGGACGGCGGTACGCCACCACCTCGAGACGCTCGGCAGCGACCGCGCGCTGGCGGTGGTCTCCCAGGTGGAGCTCCGGCACAGTCTCAAGTTCCTCAGCCTCTTCTCGCAGCAGGAAGTCGCCGACTACCTGAACGTCATCCGGAAGATCGTCGAGCATGGGCAGGAACAGCAAGCGTTCCGCCGCAACGTCCACCCGCAGCTCGCCGCGAAAGCGATCTTCGGAGTGCTCGACGAGATGGTCACGTCCTGGATGCTGTCCGAGAAGGACTATGACCTGGCCGCACAATCCGAACAGGTTGCGGACCTCATCCTGACCGGACTGCTGTGATCCGCCTCTCGCGCCGCGACTGGCTTCTGATCGCCGTGGCGGTCATGCTCGCCGCGATCTCCGTGGCGGTGGTCGCGCGCTACTTCTCCGCCGCGTTTCCCGAGGCTTCGATCGAGTTCCGCTACGACCGCAACACCTCGCGAACGATCGCGGAGAAGCTCCTGGTCACACAAAGCTCGGATGTGAGCGGCATGAAGCACGCCGTGCGCTTCGACTCGGACAGCCAGGCCCGGATCTTCCTCGAACGCTCCCTCGGCCTCAATCGCGCCCAGGCCGTGCTCCGCAACCAGGTCCACGTGTGGACGTGGCATCACCGCTGGTTCCTGCCGCTCGTGGAGGAGGAGTACAGCGTGGACGTGGCGCCCACCGGCCAGATCGTCGGGTACACGCACAAGATCCCCGAGTCCCGTGTGGCGACAGGCATCGCCCTGCCGCAGCCATTCCTCCAGAGGATCGGAGTACGCGACGCGCTCACGCTCGTCTCGACCAGCGAGCGCCGGCTGCCGAACCGCATCCAGCGGATCTACACATACGAATCGAGGACCGTCCGTCCCGCGGGCGCGGTGTATCGCCATGTCGTGACGATCGACGGCAACGTCATCACCTCGTACGCACAGCAGTTGAAGGTCCCGGATGCCTGGCTCCGTTCCTACCGCGAGCTGCGCTCGAAGAACGCGGCGGCAGGATCCGTGGATACGATCCTCATGATTGCGACGATGATCGCCGCGGTCGTGGTCATGATCGTCCGTCTGCGTCGCGGCGATGTTCCGGTCCGCTGGCTCCTCGGCATCGGCATCGCCAGCGTCCTCCTCGGCGGCGGCGTCGCGCTGAACTCCATGCCCTCGCAACTGGCGTGGTACGACACCACGACCTCGTATCCAGCCTTCATCGGACAGCTCGCGTTCTCGGCGATCGTGCAGAGCGTGGGAACGGCGATGCTGCTGATCGTCGTCTGCGGCTCGGGCGAGGTGCTCTATCGCCAGCGCCTCCCCCAGCATCTGGCCATCCCGCGGATCTGGACACGCAAGGCCCTCACGTCGAAGCGGGTCTTCCTGTCGATGATCCTCGGCTACGCCCTCGTGCCGATGTTCATGGCCTATCAGGCCGTGTTCTATCTCGTCGCGAACCGGTTCGGCGCGTGGGCGCCGGCCGAGGTGCCTTATGACGACATGCTCAACACCGCGCTGCCGTGGGTGGCGGTTCTGTTCGCGGGATTCTTCCCCGCGTTCTCCGAAGAGTTCCTTTCGCGCGCGTTCTCGATCCCCTTCCTGCAACGCATCGTCCGCTCGCGGCTGTTCGCGATCGTGCTGGCGGGCTTCATCTGGGGCTTCGGGCACTCCACCTACCCGAACCAGCCTTTCTGGATCCGCGGCGTGGAAGTGGGCGTCGTGGGCATTGTGGCCGGTCTGCTGATGGACCGTTTCGGCCTCCTGCCCCTGCTGATCTGGCACTACACCATCGACGCCGTTTACACAGCCACGCTGCTGTTCGGATCGGGCAACACGTACTACGTCGTGTCGGCGGCGGTCTCCAGTCTCGTCTTCGCAGTGCCGCTCCTCATTTCGATCGCGTTGTATCTGCGCAATCGAGGCTTCGTTCCGGATGACGACCTCCTCAACGCCACGATGCCAGTGTCGCCACCACCTCCCCACGAGGAAGTGCTCGTCGCCGCGGCGGAGTTTCCGCAGCCATACGGGCTGACGCGAAATCGCGTTCTGCTGTGCGCCGCGGTCATCGCCATCGCGGCTGCCGCAGTTGCGTTCCAACCACGGTCGCCGCAGGACGCCGTGGATTACCGCGTCTCGAAACAGGAAGCGAAGCGAGTGGCGACGTGGCACGTCCAGAAACCGTTTGCGCACGTCATCGCGCTGCCCGTCGAAGGCTTCCGCTCCTGGGATCGTGACTCCCCGCGCGAGGACGGCGGCGCCCCGGGCGACTTCGACTCGACCGCCGCGACGTACCTCATCCGCCAGGGCATGAGCATCGAAACGCTCACGGAGATTTTCCGGGAACGCATCGAGGCGGGCACCTGGATGGTCCGCTTCTTCACCCCGATGGAAAAGGAAGAGGTCTTCGTCGAGGTCGATGCCCGGACCGCGAAGGTGATCGGCTTCCATCGCTATCAATCCGAGGATCGGGCCGGGCCGCGGCTGGCGGCGGCGGACGCATTGGTGATGGCGCGCCGCGCCTTCCCTGCGTACGGTCTCGACTCGGGCGCGTTCGAGGTGAAGGAGTCGCTCACGTTCGCGCAGCCGCGGCGCGGAGACTGGCTGTTCCATTTCGACGAACGCATGCCGCTCGTTCCAGGGGCCTTCCGGCGCGTCACGGTGCGCGTCGCGGGAGCGGAGGTTTCTCAGTTCAACAAGACCGTCCGGATCCCGGAGAGCGTCTATCGCGAAGCGGCCACCCAGACGGTGCTGAACCTCGTGCTGCTGATCCTCAAGATCGCCGGCATGGTCACGCTGCTGGCGATCGTCATCGCCGGCATCGTGTTCGCTGCGCGAAAGAACGGCTTGCCGTGGCGGCGCGCGCTGCGCTGGACGCTGGTGCTCTCCATCATCCCCGTCGTCACCGCAGCGGCGCGATACGAGTCGATGCTGTTCGGCTACTCGACGTCCGTGGCGTGGGAGACCTTCCGGGTCAGTCTGATCACGCAGTTCATCGCCGACGCCGGCATGCAGATCGGGTTGATCTTTCTGGCGCTGGCCAGCCTCGAAGCGGCGAGGCCCTACGCGCTGAGCCTCGTCACCCGCGAAGGACGCGCGCGATTCGGGAAGAGTGCCGCCATCGCGGCCGTGACAGCGTTCGGGATTTTCACGATCGCGGACGTCGCTTCGAAGTACATCGCACACGCCGTTCCGGCAGCGGCGATGGTCGGGATTTCAGCGTCGGAAGACGTGGGGCTGCCGTTCCCTGGACTCCTCGATGCGGGACGCGCGCTGACCGGCGCGATCGTTCTCTCGGCAGCGGTGGCACTCTATGCACGCGCGCTCCGCCGCTACGCCGCCCCCTTGACGATCGCAGCGCTGTTCTGTGCAATGCTCGACCCCTCGGTACGCGACGCACAGGCCCCGCTCATGATCGCGGCGGCCGCGGTTACAGCGTTCGTCAGCTGGGTGGTGGCCCGTCACGTTCTGAACGGCAATCCGCTCGCATGGCCACTCTTCGCGTTCCTTTTCGCGACGCTGCAGACCGCCCAGGGACTCCTCGAGAACCACAGGCCCGACCTTCTGGCAAACGCCGTCGCGCTGATCGTGTTCGCGGCGGCGGCTTGTCTCTGGATGTGGAGGTCGCGGCCGGTGCGCTCGCGGGCTTGACGTCCACCAGAGTTGGGCACTTGAGTCGTCGTGTGCATTGTTGTCGGTTGTCAGTTGTCAGTTGTCAGCGACTGGGTCGCTCGGACGATGCTGCCCGGAGAACCGACAACCGAGAACCGACAACAATTTCAGTCTATGAGAGGATGCTCCTCCACATCTCATGAGACTCGGCCTCCCCGACTACGAATACGCAGACCTCTCCGACTTTTCCCGCCTGAACGATCTCGCACTGACTTTCGATCGATTCGTCGAAGGGCACGACGCCGAGGTCTTTCAGCGCTTCGACACGTACCGGCACAGCGTGCAGAGCGGGGCAGCGAACGGCGGGCTGGCATCGCCTGATGAATCGGCGTTGCTGATCGCGGTCGGGCGGTATCTCTCCCTCTTTCTCACCCGTCTCTTTCACGTCGAGTCCGGGGCCGCAGCGCTGCAGCAGCGCGCGAAACGCGATGCCGAGGTGGCGCGTTTCAAGCGGGAGTTCGTAGCCAAGCGGGTGGTGAAGACTACTGTGGCGACGGCCCATCCATCGGCGGAAGCGCTCCTGCGCGTGATGGCGCCTGCCGATGCCGACCCGGAGCTCGCGCTGGCCGTCACCGCGAACCGCCTCGTCGACCTGGAGCGCGACTATCCTCGCGGGGCAAAAGAGCTGGCGCCTTCCCACGGCGCGCGCGCGGCGCTGGAGCAGTTGCGCGAACGTCTCGCCGCTGCGGATGGATTCAGTGAGACCGTCCTGCGTCGCGAGCGACTGGCGTCGACGGAGTCGGTCGTGCGCGAAGCCGCCGCGTTGCACGAACTCACCGATCTGCTCGTGCAATGGACCGCGGCGCTCTGGAAGAGCGGTCAGTTTGAGGGGTGGACGTCGTTTCGGCTCCCACGTCCGCTGAACTTCGATCGTCTCGTGCCCACGGAGCCCGTCGACCCGGTTCGCTTCGGTGGCCACTCCGATCACTTCCGCCGCCGCGACGCCTTCCACCTCACCGATACGCGCATGACCCCGCGCGAGATTGCGGATGAGGCGGACTACTGCATCTACTGTCACGAGCGGAAGAAGGATTCCTGCTCCATCGGCTTCCCCTCGACTCCGCTCGGGACAGGCCTGCAGCCGAACATCACGTACAAGCCGAACCCTCTGGGCATGCCGCTGGAAGGATGTCCTCTCGACGAGAAGATCGGCGAGATGAACTTCCTCCGCGCGGCCGGCGACTCCATCGCCGCGCTGGCCCTGGTCATGATCGACAACCCGATGTGCCCCGGCACCGGCCATCGCATCTGCAACGACTGCATGCGCGCGTGCATCTTCCAGAAACAGGATCCCGTGAACATCCCTCAGATCGAGACGGGCGTGCTCACGGACGTGCTCTTCCTCCCGTACGGATTCGAGATCTACTCCCTGCTGACGATCTGGAATCCGCTGAACGCGCGGCGCCCCATCGCCCTCCCCTACAACGGCCGGAACGTGCTCGTGGTGGGACTCGGCCCGGCGGGCTACACGCTCGCGCACTACCTTGCCAACGAAGGATTCGGCGTCGTAGCCATCGATGGGTTGAAGATCGAACCGCTGGACAGCTCGCAGCTCTCAGCTCGCAGCTCTCAGGAGCACGAGAAAAGCTCGCAGCTCTCAGCTCTAAGCTCTCAGGAGGACGAGGGTCGCGTCGCTCGCACTGATGTTGACGGTTCTCCTGCGAGCCGCGAGCTGCGAGCTGCGAGCTTCAAAGAGCCCATCCCCGACGCGCGCGTCCTGTGGGAAGACCTCGACGACCGGCTGCTGGCTGGCTTCGGCGGCGTTTCCGAGTACGGCATCACCGTCCGCTGGGACAAGAATTTCCTGAAGGTCATCCGCATCGCGCTGGAGCGCAAGAAGAATCTGCGCGTCTTTGGTGGTGTACGTTTCGGCGGCACGCTGACCATCGAGGAAGCATTCGATGAGCTGGGCTTCGATCACATCGCCATCGCCGCAGGTGCCGGGACGCCGACCATCGTCAGGATGAAGAACAACCTCGTGCGAGGCATGCGTCAGGCGTCCGACTTTCTGATGACGCTACAGCTCACTGGCGCGTACAAGAAGAACTCGCTCGCGAACCTGCAGGTGCGCCTGCCTGCGGTGGTCATCGGCGGCGGGCTCACCGCCATCGACACCGCGACAGAGCTGTTTGCCTACTATCCGGTGCAGGTCGAGAAAGTTCTGGAGCGCTTCGAGACCATGAGC
This sequence comes from Acidobacteriota bacterium, assembly GCA_031388865.1. Lineage (GTDB taxonomy): Bacteria > Acidobacteriota > Thermoanaerobaculia > Gp7-AA8 > Gp7-AA8 > QHVT01. Next base: position 6,808 of record JANMSA010000806.1, read on the forward strand.
TCGGAGCTGGGTGAGGCGGTGGTGCGCTCCGGTTATGACGCCGAGGAGTTGCTGATTCTCGATGAGCTGCTGGGGCATGGGCGCGCCGTGCGCGCGGAACGCGAGCGCGCGGAGACCGCGGGCGAGAAGCCTGATTTCATTCCGCTCGTACGCGGGTGGGGCGGCGTCACGATCGCCTATCGCAAGACGATGCTGGACTCACCGGCGTACCGCCTCAACTTCGAAGAGATCGAGAAGGCGTTCGAAGAAGGCATCGCCTATGCCGAGATGATCTCGCCCGTCGAGGCGGTCTCGGATGAATTCGGTCATGTACAGTCGCTGCTGTTCGAGAAGCAGGTCGTCGAGGACGGGCGCTGGAAGGACTCCGGCGAGATCGTCGAGCTTGCGGCGCGCACGGTCATGATCGCCGCCGGCACCGCGCCGAACATCATCTACGAGAAAGAGCACCCCAACACGTTCAAGCTGGACAAGTGGAAGCAGTTCTTCCAGTCCTACTCCGTGGGACCCGCCTCGGAGCTCATCGAGGACGATGAGTCTTCGCACCAGCACGGCTTCTTCACGTCGTATCAGCACCCATCGCGCAAAGAGAAGCTGATCTCGTTCTACGGCGACAACCACCCCCGCTACGCGGGCAACGTCGTCAAAGCCATGGCCTCGGCCAAGTTCGGATATCCGCACGTCGTCTCCCTGTTCGCGCAGGAGCTGATGTCGATGGATCGGTCTGCGGAGGCTCAGGCGGCGCGTGACCAGCGCTGGGCGAAACTGACGGCGACGCTCGACGACGGCCTGATCGCGCGCGTGCATGAGGTGAATCGGCTCACGCCGACGATCGTGGAAGTCATCGTGCGTGCGCCATTCGCGGCCCGGCACTTTCTTCCGGGACAGTTTTTCCGGCTGCAGAACTTCGAGAGCTACGCGCCATCGGTGAACGGAACCACCTTCGCGATGGAAGGCCTGGCGCTGACAGGGGCGTCAGCGGATCCCGAGAGCGGCCTGCTGTCGGTGATCGTGCTGGAGATGGGCGGATCCTCGCGACTCTGCGCGCTGTTGCAGAAGGGGGAGCCCGTTGTCCTCATGGGTCCGACCGGAGAGCCGACCGGCATCCCGCGCGACGAGACGATCCTCCTGGCTGGTGGAGGTCTTGGCAACGCGGTGCTCTTCTCCATCGCTCGCGCTCTCAAGGACAACGGCTGTCGCGTCGTTTACTTCGCGGGCTACAAGAAAGCCACGGACGTGTTCAAGCGCGACGAGATCGAGGCCGGCACGCATCAGGTGATCTGGTCGGTCGAAGCGGGAAGCGAGCCTCCGGAACCGCGGCGCCCGCAGGACCTCGCGTTTACCGGGAACATCCTGCAGTCGATGCTCTGGTACGCCTCCGAGCCGAGAATGTTCGACCTGCGCGACGCGGAGCGTCTGATCGCGATCGGCTCCGACGGCATGATGCGCGCCGTCAAGGACGCGCGCCATACCGTACTCGCGCCTTATCTGCGTCCGGGACACGTCGGCATCGGCTCCATCAACTCCCCGATGCAGTGCATGATGAAACAGGTCTGCGCGCAATGCCTCCAGCGCCACGTCGACCCGGTCACCGGCAAGGAGTCCTTCGTCTTCTCCTGCTTCAACCAGGACCAGCTCCTCGACCACGTCGACTTCACCAACCTGCGCGCGCGCCTTCGCCAGAACACCGTCCTGGAAAAACTCACCAACCTCTGGCTCACCCGCGAGCTCTCGCGCCAGAACCGAGGTACGATCGTCGGATGACGATCATGCCTGGAAAGGTCGTGAACGGCCGTGTTGAAGTCGAGGACTATGAATTGCCTGAAGGTGCGGACGTGAAGGTGTACCTTCGCGACGAACGTCCGGTCGAGCTCACCCCCGAGCTCGAGTCAGAGCTTGAAGCCTCGATTGACGAGATCGAACGGGGCGAGTACGTCGACGGTGACGAGTTTCTCCGCAACCTTCGCAGCCGCCGCACTCGCGCGTGAAGTATCGCGTGCGGATCTCGCCCGCGCGGCGAAACAAGCAGATCGTGCTGCCGTCTGGTGGCGTGAGAACCGGGACAAGGCGCCCGACGCGTTCGACGACGAGATCGACGACGAATTGCAACTCCTGCGATCAAATCCAGGCATCGGCGAGCCGCTTGGCCCGCCCTCCCGGGGCTTCCGCCAGCTATTCATCACCCGGATCGGCTACTTCATTTACTACCGCGTACATCACGAGGGCATCGTCGAACTCCTCGCCATCTGGCACGCGTCGCGCGGCTCACGACCACGTCTCTAGCTGCGCCGCCACGGCCGCGGGGTGCGAGAACACGCAGGCGTGGGCGCCCGGGACGTCGGTGATCGGCACGCAGGTCCGGTCGGGGATCGGGTCGGTTCTGCCCGCGATGCAGACGCCGGGTGGCAGCGAGCAGGACACGTCGCGCGCGTAGAGGAACCAGGTCGACAGCCACC
>JANMSA010000338.1:0-13947 GCA_031388865.1 Acidobacteriota bacterium
ATCATGGTGGTGGCTTCGCGGACGCAGCGCACGCGGAGGATGTTGCCGTGCAACTCGACGACCTCGCGGGAACCAGCCCGGGTGTGCAGCCCGTCCACGTTCTGCGTAACGACGACCGCATCCGGCAGGCGGGCAATCGCCTCATGCGCGGCGTTCGGCCGCGAGTCGCGGATCAAGCCGCGCCGCCATTCGTACCACTCCCACACCAGGCCCGGGTCCCTCCGGAATGCCTCGGGAGTGGCCAGATCTTCCGGACGAAAGTCCCGCCAGAGACCAGCAACGCCGCGGAACGTAGGGATGCCGCTGTCGGCGGAAATGCCTGCGCCGGTCATCACGACCACGCGCTGCGGCTTTGCTTTTCGAATCTCCTGAATTGCTTCTTCGATGGTGCTCATCGCGAAGAAGATTACGGCCCGTGTGTCAATGGCTCGCTCGGAATCTACCGCAGAGGGGGATGCAGCACGTTCCGAGGAGCGCTTTTGAAGCGCAACCTGATACAGGTGGTAGAACGCGGTTCGATGCTACGAATCGTGTACGGCGACGGCACGAATCAGCGTGCCCTCGCGGCCGAGGAGTCGATCCGCGAGCTCGATCATCCTGCGATTGGGGTGCGCGATCGGACGCTGCGTCACCACGCGGCGAACGGCTTGCGCTTCATTGCCTTCGCCGAGGAGAATGGCGTAGAGGATCACCGCAGCAGCCGAGGAGCGGCTGATGCCCGCCTGGCAGTGGATGAGAACCCGTCCACTCCGATTCAGGAGAGGCTGAGCGGCGTCGATGATCTGACGGACATCGTTCTCTGTGGGCCCGCTTTCATCGACCGTGTCGGAGAACAGCAGCCGCAGTTTCTCGGAGACGTAGGCGTATCCAGCCGGGGGGTGGTCGTGCGGCTCCCCGATGGAGATCAGGAAACAGACGTCCGATCGCTTCTCCGCGGAGGAAAGGATCACGCCCGCTTCGTCACGGCCGCAGACTTCGATGATGAGTGGGTGCGGTGAGGCGTCGGCGGGCATGGAGAGGGGTTGAGTGTAACGCGGAGGCGTACGGACCAGTGCCTTTCCCCCGATAGAGAGAGCAGGAAGAGGTTGGCCGTGCCTGCCTAGGTCGTGGGGATCATATCCTCGTGGATCTCGATGAAAGCATCCTTGCGAAGATTCTCGATGTAGGTCTTGTAGTCGCGCTGGAAGGTTTCCTCACCCGCGTCGCGGCGGAGGCGGTCCTTCACCGACTCGAACCCCGGGACTTCGGAGGGGAGGCGCTGCTCGACGAGTAGGATGTGCCAGGCAGACTTGGTTTCGACGGGGCCGAGGATCGCCCCGCTGGGCGCCGCGAAAACAGCTTTGTCGAGCTCGGCCACGAGGTCGCCTTTGGCGACTTCGCCCAGGTCCCCGCCCTTCTCGCGGGAGCCGGACTGCGACATCGTGGTGGCGATGGTGGCGAAAACCGCATCAGCCTTGCGCACTGCCTCGGCAACCTCGCTGGCCCGCTGACGAGCCTCGTCGAGGTTCTCTGCCTTGAGGATCACGATCTCCCGGAGGTGGGCGCGCTCGGGAAGGCGGTACTGCTCCTTCTCGCGGTTGTAGCGTTCGCGCAGCTCGGGGTCCGTCAGGTCGGCGCGGTTCCGCAGTTCCCGTCCGAACACTTTGTTGGTGATCAGCGAGTCGCGCAGCCGCGCTTCCATGTCGGCGCGCGTGAGGCCGGACTGCTTGAGCGAACTCTCGAATTGCTCATCCGTCTCGATGCCGTACTGCCCTTTGAGGCGTCCCACCGCGTCCTTCACCTCGGCGTCGGAAATGGTGATTCCCAGACGGTCCGCGCGATCTTTGATCAAAAGCTCGCTGATCAGCTCATTCACGATGTTTTTGCGAATGGTGTCGCGGGCGGCCTGACGCTCCGATGCCGGGAGTTGTTCGGACTCCACGAAAGCGTCGCGAAGGCGCCGCTCATACTGCGAACGGGTGATGATGCGGTCGCCGACACGGACGATGATGCCTTCCACGACGGTCGCTGCGGAAGCGCTGAGCGTGCTCAGGGCGAGGATGCTGATCAGGATGGTTTTCTTCATGCTCTCTCGTCAGACGGCAGGGAACGAAACAAGTTCCGGTTCGATTTATTCGTCCTCGGCACGAGGCAGCGTACCCGAATAGCGGAAGGGGAGGCGCCGCGTGAGCACCGCGATCTGCATTTCCCGGCGGCTGGCGGCGACGAGCTGGGAGAGGCGCTCGCGGACCGCATCCTCCCGCAGACGGGCCCGGATGATCGGCGCCGCCGCCTCGACATCCATCGTGCCGGGCTGACGGCGCTCGTCCACGCGAAAGATGTGGAAGCTCGTGTCGGTGCGGATGATCTCGCTCACCTGGCCTACGTTGAGCCGGAAGATCTCCTCTTCGAACATCTTCGGAACGTCTCCTCGCCGCACGAAGCCGAGCTCGCCACCCCGGGCGGCGTTCGGGGCGCGGGAAAGCTGGGTGGAAATCGCCTCAAACGAAGCGCCCGCCTTCAACTTTGCGAGAATGTCCTTCGCCACGGTCTCGTCGCTGACGAGGATCTGCCGCACGCGAACTTCTTCGCCGCTGCGGAACTCGCCCGGGTGCAGCCGGTAATACTCGAGAATCGCATCCTCGGCGGCCTCCGGTACTTCCGCGGCGAGGTTGAGAATCAGCTTCTCCCGGCGCATTTCGTCCCGCTTTTCGATGATCGTCGCGCCCGACTCGGTGCGCACAGCCTCGGTGATCTTGTCTGAGGGAATCTCGACGCGGTGGGCGGCGGCGTACTCGGAGACGACGATCTCCTCCACGAACTGGTCGAGCAGGGCGCTGGCCACCTCGGGAGTGAGCTGGGCGAGGTCGGTGCCCGTGTTCCGCTCGAGATAGCGCTTGAAGTCGGTCAGAGTGAGCATTCGCTCGCTCACGCGTGCGATCACGTCGGGAGGAATGGAAGGCTTGCGCTTGCAGGAGACCAGCAGCGAGACGGTGACCAGCAGCAGGAGCGCGACGCGGCGGGCGGACACGGACAGCGCGAGTTTAGCAGTTAAGTACGTTGTTGGGGTCTGACCCCGCCTTGATACTTAACGTCGGTCACGCCGCGATCTTCTGCATCACGCCTTCCACCGCGTCGATCACTTCCACCCCATGCACGCGGAGCGGGAACGTCAGCACACCGTTTGGCGAGAACTTCGCCTCGGGATTCTCGCTCAGGAAGATCAGCAGTTTGTTCGGATCGACTTTCGCCGTTGGCAGAAGCTTCATCACGCCGCGCACTCCATCGCGTGTCACGGACAGGACGCCCAGCTGCCTGGCCACCCACTTCACCCGGACGAAGTTCAGGAGCGCCTCTACGTTCTTCGGGAGTGCACCGAAGCGGTCGCGCATCTCGTTGCGGATGTCGCTGAGGCGCTCCACCGTCGAGGCCGACGCGATCTTCTTGTAGAAGGTCATGCGCAGGTTCTCCTCGGTGATGTAGTCCTGCGGGATGTAGATGTCCACGCCGAGGTTCATCGACGTGTCCACTTCCTCCTCGATCTTCTCGCCCTTCATCTCACGGACGGTCTCCTCGAGCAGCTTCGTGTACATCTCGAAGCCGACCGCCGCGATCTGTCCGGACTGTTCGCCGCCGAGGATGTTGCCGGCGCCGCGAATCTCGAGGTCGCGCGCCGCGATGCGGAAACCGGCTCCGAGATCGGAGAACTCCTGGATCGCGGCGAGACGCTTGCGCGCATCGGAGGAGAGGACGCGATTCGAGGGGACGAGCAGATAGCAGAATGCGAGGCGGTCGCTGCGTCCGACACGGCCGCGGAGCTGATAGAGCTGCGAGAGGCCGAACCGCTCCGCGTGGTTGATGAGGATGGTGTTGCAGGCCGGGATGTCGATGCCGTTCTCGATGATCGTCGTCGCGAGCAGCACGTCGAACTCGCGGTTGATGAACGCCGCCATGGCCTTCTCCAGTTCGCGCTCGTCCATCTGGCCGTGACCGACGATGACGCGCAGACCCGGCACGACGCGCTCCAGGAACTCCTTCATCCCGTAGATCGACTCCACACGGTTGTGGACGAAGAACACCTGCCCGCCGCGTCCCACCTCGAACTCGATCGCCTCGCGGATGAAGTCGTCGTCGAATGGCACGACGGCGGTCTGGATCGCCAGGCGGTCCTTCGGCGGCGTCTCGATCACGGAGATGTCGCGGATTCCCACCAGCGACATGTGCAGAGTGCGGGGGATCGGCGTGGCTGACATCGACAACACATCCACACTCTTCTTGATGGTCTTCAGTCGTTCCTTCTGCGCGACGCCGAAACGTTGCTCCTCGTCGATGACCACCAGGCCGAGGTCTTTCCAGGCCACGTCTTTGGAGAGCAGGCGGTGGGTCCCGACCACGACGTCGATCTCGCCCGTCTCGACCTTCGCGAGGATCGCTTTGAGCTCTTTCGACGAGTAGTACCGCGTGAGCAATTCAATGGTCACCGGAAACGACGCGAAGCGGCGCATGAACGTGCGGTAGTGCTGAAATGTGAGCACAGTCGTGGGGGCGAGCACCGCCACCTGCTTGCCATCCATCACGGACTTGAACGCGGCGCGCATTGCCACCTCGGTTTTGCCGTATCCGACGTCGCCACACAGCAGCCGGTCCATCGGCTTGCGCGACTCCATGTCGCTCTTCACGTCCTCGATGGCCGACATCTGATCTTCGGTCTCGTCGAACTCGAATGCGTCTTCGAAATCGAACTGCCACGGCGAGTCTTTCGCGAAGGAGTGGCCATGCACCATGCGCCGCGTCGCGTAGAGCTTGAGGAGCTCGTCGGCCATGTCGCGCATGGCTTTCTTGACCGATGCCTTCTTGCGGCCCCAGCTCGTGCCACCCAGCTTGTCGAGTGGCGGCTGCGCATCCTCACCGGCCGTGTAGCGCTGGATGAGGTTGAGGTTCTCCATGGGCATCAGCAGCTTGCCGCCGTTGCCGTACTCGATCTCCATCACCTCGCGCTCGGTGGCACCGAACGGGATGCGCTGCAGCCCGCGAAAGCGGCCGACGCCGTGATCGACGTGAACGATGTAGTCGCCCACTTTCAGATCGCGCAGGTCGGAGAGGAAAGCGTCGGACTTCTTCTTGCGGCCGCCGACGCGTGTGGAAGTGGGAGGCTCGAAAAGGTCCCACTCCGAGTACGCGACGATGCCCAGCTCTTCGAACGAGAAGCCGCGCGCGAGCTGGCCGGAGGTGATGGTGAGCTCCGCGCCGATTTTGTCCTCCGAGAACGGGACGTCGAACTCTTTCAAGAGGCGCTCGATCTTTTCGCGACCGCCTTTCGTTGCTGTGAAAAAGAGCTGTTGGGCTTCGCTGCGCAGCACGTCGGCGGGGAAGTCGCTGAGGCGGTTGTTATAGCGATCCGTGGGATGCGCGGCCACGCGCAGTTCACGCGCGGCAGCTCCTTCGATGTGCACCTCGCTGAAGGCGAGACGCGCGCTCCCGATGAAATCCAGCACGTCCGGACCGGGGGCCACGAGCTTCTCGGGCGCATACACCGCCCGCCCCTTCTCCGCCGCGACCTCGTACTCATTGCGGAGCAGCGTTTCGTACTTGGCGATCGTGGTGGTGATCTGGTCAGGCTCGATGAGGATCAGGTCGAAGTCGCGGATGTAGTCCGCGAACGTCGCGCTGGGAATGGCCACCGGGACGTAGTGCTCGATCCCGGGGAACATGCCGTTCTCCTGAAGCTTCTCGATCTTGCCGGTGACGTCGCGGCGGAAGAGCGGGTCCATGAAGTCGAGGGAGATCCGGCGCGCCAGCTTCTGACGGGCGTCCTTGGTGATCACGAACTGCGTGATCGGGTAAACGGTGACAGGACCACTTGGCTGCTCGGAACGCTGCGTCTCGACATCGAACCAGCGCAGAGAGTCCACTGAATCGCCGAAGAGCTCGACGCGCACCGGTTGCGCGAGATTTGGCGGAAAGAGATCCAGGATGCCGCCACGGAACGCGAACTCCCCCGCCTCGCCCACCAGGTCGGTGCGCACGAAGCCGTTCTCCACCAGTTGCTCGAGGAGCGTCCTCACGTCCAGCTCGTCGCCCTGGGACACCCGGATGATGCGCCGTCGAAAGTCCTCCGCGAGCGGGAGGCGCTGGAAAAGGGCGCGCGCCGGAACGACCAGCGCATCCGCTGCGCCGTCGATGAGCATGCCCAGCGCCCGGATCTCTTCACGAACGACACCGAGCGACGGCGCCACGTCCTGGTAGGGGGATAGCGAAGGGGCGGGATAGACCGAGACGCAGCTCGGCTCGTGATGAAAGAGTCGGAGGGCGGTCTCGAAATCCGCCACGCCCGCGTCGCCGGGAGTGATGATCGCGACGCGTCTGCCCTGACGCTGCTGCATCGCCGCGATGAGGAGCGCACGCGCCTCGACCGTAGCGCCGGTGACGTTCAGCCGCTCGCCTCCGAGAAGCTTCGGGAAGAAGGGTGCACGCTGCACCAGGGCGCGGAGCGCTTCGATGAGAGGGTCGTGACGCTCCATGCAGTGGCGATTGTAGTTGCTAGGTTGTTGCTGGTTCCTGGTTACGGGTCGGCCACCGCCTCGTTCCTGGTCCCTAACTCCCTTCGTAGATGCGCAGGTACTCGTTGCGATTGCGCGTGACGGTCTTTACGTACAAGCGCGTTTCGGCGTAGGGGATGGACTCGATGAACACGTCGATGTCGTCGATGGGCGTGCGCTGCAGCCAGTCGCCCACAGGCCCCTGTCCTGCGTTGTACGCAGCAATGGCCAACGTGCGGTTGTTGTCCATCGCCGCCAGTTTCTGCGTGAACTCCGCTGCACCGACGGCGATGTTCGTCTGCGGGTTGAACAGGTCCTCGCGGGCGATCTCGTCCAGGCCGCCTGCGATCGCAATGCGAGATGCTTCTTCCGGCATGATCTGCATCAGGCCAACCGCGCCGGCGTTGGATACGGTGCTGGGCTCGAAGCCGCTCTCCTGGCGGATGATCGACGCGATCAGGTACGGGTCGTGTCCACGCCGCACGGCTTCGGCCTTGATGGTGTCCCAGTAGGCGAGTGGGTACAGAATCTCGAAGAAGCGGCGGGGGATGCCTGCCCCGCCGTGACGGATGAACTGGCGGAAGCGGCGCTGCAGAACGCCGTTCGCTTTGAAGGGCTCCCCGCCACGGACGTAGACGTCCGCGAGCATGAACTGCACTCCCGCATGTTCCTCGTGTTTCGCCGCCACGACTTTCATCTCGCGGGCGGCCGCGCGATCGAGACCGATCGACTGCAGCTCGCGCACGATCGTCAGTCGCGGCTCGTCCAGGGTGGAGAGGTCGATGCTGGGAAAAGCCGTGAGAGCAGAGCTGGTGACCGTTCGCGCTACCGGCCACAGTTCCTTTGCCCGGTAGGCGTAATAGCTGTAGGGATACTCCGCTACGATCTGCCGCGCCCTGGCATCGCGCTCCGCCGCGCGGCCCGCCTTGTCGTAGATCTTCGCGGACCAGAACAGCGAGTTCGTTTTCCAGTCACCGTCCGGATAGGCAGCGATGTAGCGGTCGAAAGTCTTCAGCGCGTCGTCATGCCGGCCCCAGAGGGTGTACGTCCAGCCGAGGTTCCAGAGGGTCTCGCCGTCGGTGCCGGCGCCGCCGGCGTCGATGGCCAACGAGAGATCCTGCACCGATCGCGCGTAGTCGATGACGTCCGTCGAGTAGTACTTCGCGCGAACGATCTTCGCGTCGACGGCCTCCTTGCTCGCGGGGAACTTCTTCTCGATCTCGTCGAGCAGCGAAAGAAAGAGCTGAGGGTTCCCGCCTCGCCACGCCCCCCGCGCGCGGAGCGCCATCAACGCTGGATCGGTGAGTTTCCCGTCTGCTGTCTCCGCGAGCAGCTCCGTGTACCGGCGCGAGTTGAACAGCGCGCGCAGGCGAGTCGCTCGCGCTTCCGGCGCGTCCGCCGGAAGCAGAGCCAGTGCCTGATCGTAGCGATTCGCGCGTGCGAGCTTTGCCGCGATGGCGCTCTGCTCCGCGGCCGGCAACCGCGCCAGCTCCTCTTGCAAAAAGTCGAATGTTTGCTCGGTGTAGCGGCTCTGCGTGTACGTCGTCAGCAGCCGCATGCGCGTGCTCATGGCCAGGTCGGATCGTCCCGCTCCGGCCAGAGCCGTGGCCATGTTCACGAAATCGACTTCGGTGAGCTCGTCGATCGCGATCACCGACGCCTGCTGATGTGCGGCGTCCGCCGATTCGCGATCGCCCAGCTGCGCGTACAACGCCGGCAGGCGGAGCCGGGCCACGGTGGTCGCCGACGTGTCGCTGATGGCCACGATCTCGGAGAGGATTGCAACGGCCTGCTGCGTGTTGCCTCGCGCGGCCTCCGCATCCGCGAGGCGCAATCGGAGGAATGGCGCGACTTCCGGGTATGCGCTCGCCGCCGCGCTCAGCGCGGGAACGGCCTCGCCCCACTGCTTTCTGTCGAAGAGCTCGAGCGCACGACGCGCGTCCGCGCGACGTTGCTCCTCCGGCGAAAGCCGCGGTGCCTCCACGACTGGCGCGGGAACCGTGACTGGCTGAGGCACAGGTGCCTGCTGCGAACACGCGGCTAAGAGAGCAGAGAGAACAAGCGTTGTCCACTGCGACCTGCGATCTACGACCTGCACCCTTACACGTTCCTGACCCATCGCTCCCCCTCGTTCTCAAATCCCACGCGCCGGAAGAACTCCTGCGCGTCGCGTGCGTCCTCGACCACGATCCGCCGCCGGTCGAACTTTGCGGCGAGCTGCTCGACCTCGCGCATCATGGAGCGCCCGATCCACTTCCGCCGGAGCCCAGGCGCAACCACGATCTCGTCGACGCGCAACGCGTCACCCGTGAGCTCCAGCGCAACCATGGCGACGATGTCGCCCAGGAGCTTCCCGAGCAGTCCGCATGCCGGGATGTGCGGGGCAGGCGTGGTTGCGCTCAGGAACGAACCGAGCGCGTCCGCATCCTCTGCTTCGATCGGCCTTACATAAAGACGTAGTCCCCGCACCGTTCCCCTCGGAAACTGTGTTCCTGACTGCCGAAGAAGCATATTCCTAGACGCAAATAATTTCTTGACAAAAGTGAGCCGCCGCGTAGACTTCGATTCGGTTCGCCCCTCAAAATACTGGCGTAAAGCGACTTGACTATGATGAACGTGCAGCAGGCAATTGCCCAATTCCTCGAGCATGGACAGACCGTGCGCAATCTGTCCGACCGGACCATCCGTGCGTACCAGTCCGATCTCGCGCAGTTCGATCTGCACATGAATGAGACGCTCATGGTCGACATCACTCCCGACCATCTGGAGACGTACCTCGGAAAACTCGGGGATGGCCCTTACCGGGACACCTCGATCCGCCGCAAAGTCGCCGCGCTGAAGGTCTTCTTCCGCTTCCTCGAGGAGCAGGGTGTCGTGGCCGAGTCTCCCGCGCGCCAGCTCAAGATCAAGAAGCCGGTCGAGAACCGCGTTCCCACCGTCCTTTCCACGCGCGAAGTGCGTGCCCTGCTTGCCGCGCCTAAGGAACAGGTCGAGGAGCTGGCCGTCTGCCGCGACCATTCTCCGGGCAGCCGCAACCGCTACTTTTGTGCTGTTCGCGACAACGTCATCATCGAGCTGCTCTTCTCCACCGGCATCCGCATCGGCGAGCTGGTGGCTCTGAACGTCTCCGACGTGGATGTCGATCGCAAGCAGATCCACATCACCGGCCGCGCGACGCGCGGCCGCGAGGTCACGCTGTCGGCCGGTTCACTCGAGGAAGCGATCCGTTCCTACGTCGAGCTCCGCGGCGAGCGCAGCCTCTCGACCCCGGCACTGTTCGTCGGCCGCTCGGGAACGCGCCTGACCATCTACTCCATCGAGAACATCTTCAAAAAACATGTTCGCCTCGCCGAGATCAAACGCCATGTGACGCCGCATTCGCTGCGCCACACCATGGCCGCCGGCCTGGTCGCTTCCGGCGCGGACATCCGTGACATCCAGGAGATCCTCGGACACGCGTCGATCCTCTCCACACAGGTGTACACCCGGTTGCCGATCCAGAAGCGCAACAGCCGAAGCCCCCAGTCGCAGATCTCACGCGTGGTCGCGGACAACATGGCGGCGCCGCGCCTGATGATCAAGAAGTAGCTGGTCGTCAGGGGTATTGTCGGTTCTCGGTTGCCGGCGGCTGTTGTCAGTGGCCGGTTGCCAGTTGTCCGGGAGCTCACTCCTCGGGCGTCAGTCGCCGCGAGCGGGGCGCTGGGTGACGGGCGGTGGCCGCTGGAGGCGGCCCGTATGGTGGCCGGTGGTGCGCCACCGGTCATACAACCCGTGATGATATCGACCCCGGCAGGGGTCGCGGAGGAACGGGCGATGCGCCTCCGAATGCGAACCGGTACGCGACCCCTGCCGGGGTCGATATCCATTGCCCGAAGCTGTCCGGTGGTCGCTCGCTTTGCTCGCACCACCGGCTACCGTACGCGCCGCCTCCAGCGGCGGTTTTCTGCCGCGAGAGACTCCTAGCCAGGATCGCTTCCTGCCAGCGAGCAACCCCAGACAACCACCAACCGACAACCGACAACCGACAACTGACAACCAGCCACCAGCCGCCAACCGGCGAGAACCTGGGCGCGCCGCCGCCGTATACCGGCCATGCTGCGCATCGACTCCGTCTCCAAGCGTTTCCGCTCCGGCAACTACGGCGTCCGCGCCGTCTCCTTTCAGGTAAACGGGTCGCCTTCCTGACGTTCTGGTACATCACCACTCAGGACAAGGGAGGATCGCCGTCTCTCAACTTTGCAGGATGGTTTGGAACGGCCACTCCCGGTGTGATCGCCACGTATGCACTCGCCGGTCTGGGGATGCTGATCGCCGCCCAGCTTTTTCACTCGATCGAGCTGCGGCGTAAATGGTGAGTTCCCGAACAGACGGAACGCGTCGTAGAATGCGCGCGGTCTCCCATTCAATCGATGAAGAAACCTCCGCTATTCGTCACTCCCACGCTGCTCATGATCGGCGGCATTGCCTGTCTCGCCGGTCTTGCGCTGGCGAACAAGGCGGCGTCGCGCACGGATCAGTGGACGCAGGTGGTTGCGACCATCGAGAGGGCCGGCTTGCGACCTGGCGCTGTCGAACTGACGTACCGTTACGATGTTGCGGGGAGCCATCAACGCAAAGCCGCGGGAACACTCGGCATCCGCGACGAATCCGACGGCTCAGCGCTTCTGGAACGATATGGAGCCGGCCGCCCGGTGCTGATCTACGTCAACCCGTCCGACCCTTCCCAATCAGTGCTCGAACATCCCCGGCGTCCGTCTCCGTGGCCGATCTACCCAGGAGTGTTCCTGCTCATCTTCGGCATGGCGCTGGGGATCTTTTTCTGGCGGCAGCAGTCGCGCCGCTCGGTCGTCCAGCCCCGGAAGCCCAGCCGGCCGATGTCGCGCCTGCGCCCGCCGCCGTCCATCAAACGCACGTAGCGGCTGGTGCGAGCGAAGCTCGTGCTGTCGCGGCTGGAGGGTGCGATCCGGTGGTCGCTCGCCCCGCTCGCATCAGGCTACCGTACGCGCCCCTCCAGCGGCGTCTTCCTCACGCACCACTCGCTTTTTCTACCGCGCAGACTCCCACGCAAGGAAGCGGTCTCAGGGAATGAGTCGCTTCACGGTCTCGACCAGATCCAGCGGTTCCACCGGCTTGGTCAGGTAGGCGCTGAATCCGGCTTTGAGCGCGCGCCGGCGATCTTCAGGCCGGCCGAAGGCCGTCAGTGCAACGATGGGCGTGCCTGAGGCAGGGGCGCCGAGTGCTCGCACCTCGCGAACGAAGACGTAGCCATCCTCGTGCGGCATGGCGACGTCGCAGACCACGGAGTCAGGGCGATGTTCTTCGAAAAGAGCAAGGCCTTCGCGGACTGACGATGCCGGGAACACCGTTGCCTTTGCGCGGCGAAGGATGGCCACGACGACGTCGCGGGTGAAGTCCTGATCGTCGACGACGAGGATGGTTCTGCCGGTCAGTTCCGGGAAGGGGATGGCGGATCCGCCATCGAGTGCAGTGGAGCGAGGCCGGGGCGCAGGGTTGTATTGGGATTCCAGAACGGGCAGCTCCACCGTGAATGTCGCGCCACGGCCCGGGCCTTCGCTCTGGGCGGACACGGTGCCGCCATGAAGCTCGACGAGCTTGCGGACGATCGCCATGCCCAGGCCGATTCCTCCATGCTCGCGGGTCGAACTACTGTCCGCCTGCCGGAACGGCTCGAAGAGGTGGGGGAGAAATGCGGGGTCGATCCCGATGCCCGTGTCGGATACGGTCAGGCGCACGAGCGACCCGCTTTGCTCGACGCGCAAAGTCACATTGCCGCCCTTGGGTGTGAACTTCACCGCGTTCGCGAGCAGGTTCCAGATCACCTGCTGCAGGCGGCCCTCATCGCCCGAGACGTGAGCCGGGACAGAAGGGAAACTCGAGAGCATCTCAATGTTGCGCGCGGACGCCGTGGGGTGAACCGTGGTGACTGCCGCCTGCGCGATCGCAACGAGGTCGACAGGCTTAGGGTCGAGGGTGAGTTTTCCGGAGGTGACACGGGAGACATCGAGGACATCCTCGATCAGCTGCGCCTGTGCTTCGGCGCTCTTCTCGATGGCGTCGAGGGCGATCCGGACTTCCGGCGGAGTGAGGCCCATGCTGAGCAGTCGCGCCCATCCCAGAACGGCAGTGATGGGGGTGCGCAGCTCGTGAGAGAGCGTCGCCAGAAACTCGTCTTTGACGTGATTAGCCTGTTCGAGCGCGGTCGCCTGGCGTTCCACCACCTGTCGCGCGCGCACCTGTGCGGTGACGTCGGTGCCATGCGCGAACACCCCGTCGATTCTCCCCGCGCGGTCCCGTGTCGCCTGGTACACGAAGTCGACAAACTTCTCTTCGGTCCGATCGCCGTACTTCAGCGTCACGGGCATCTCCGTCCCGACGTACGGTTTGCCGCTGGCATACACCTCGTCGAGGAGTTCGACGAAGCCCTGTCCCGCAACCTCCGGCAGTGCCTTCAGGGCAGGAAGACCGATGACGTCGCGGTCTTCGCCGATGAGGCGCATGTAGGCGGGATTCACGACCTCGAAGATGTGAGAGGGCTCCCGCATTTTCGCCATGAATGCGGGCGCCAGCGCGAAGAGCTCCCGGAGGTTGACGCGCTCGCGCTCGAGGGAATGCTGCAGCTCGCGCGTGGCGGTGATGTCCGTGTTGATCCCCACCCAGCGGGTGATGACGCCGGCCTGATCGCGCATCGCCCGGACGCGCGTGAGGAACCAGCGGAGCTCGCCGTCGAACCGCCGGAGCCGAAACTCCATCTCGAAGTCGTTCCCGGTGGCGATGGATGATTTCCATCGCTCCGTCACCGTCTCGAGCGCCGCCGGGTCGTGGACGGACGTCCAGCCCCACCCCTGCATCTGTTCGAAGGTGGTGCCGGTGTACTCGTACCAGCCGCGGTTGTAGAAGTCGATGAAGCCATCCGGCCGGGCCGTCCACCCAAGCTGTGGCATCCGATCGAACAGCTCGCGGAAGAGAAGCAGGTCTTCTGTGACAGGGAGATCGCTCATGAATGCGGCCGGCAGGCGAAGTGTATCCGCGGTTGAAGCAGAAAACGCGCCGCGAGGGGATCGAGTGATCGAGAACCGCAAGCGTGTGCGCAGCAACGGATCGGGACAATCCTACTCGCCGATGATCCCGAATTGATCGAAGTACCGTACTCTGCCGGAGGCATACCTATTCTTGAACCGCCGGTGTGTCGACCTTGTATCGAAGAAGGCAAACTTGCGAAACCTGCTCGCCTACCTGTTACTCGTCTCCGCCGGATGCCCCCTGGGGGCGCAACAGGCGAATCCTCCTCAGTTTCAATGGGATCTTCTCCTCCGTCATGACGAAGTGGAGGGGATCCCTCGCCCCCGTCCCGAGTCATTCGAGCGGCAACGGCTTCAGTTCCGGCCAGGGATCGTCTACGCATTCAACT
>JANMSA010000810.1:0-2175 GCA_031388865.1 Acidobacteriota bacterium
ACCTGGTCATGGAGCTCATCGAGGGGGAGACGCTCGCCGACCGCCTCGGCCGCAGCGGGGCGCTGCTTCTCCCGGAACTGATCCGCCATGGCTCGGAGATCGCGGACGCGCTCCATGCCGCGCACCGTCAGGGCATCGTCCATCGCGATCTCAAGCCGGGGAACGTCATGCTCACGCGCAGCGGCGCGAAGCTCCTCGATTTCGGCCTCGCCAAAGCGCGTGAGAGCGCGTCCCACCCTGATGGTCCCACCGAGATGGTCACCGCGCACAAGCCTCTCACCGAAGAGGGGATGATCGTCGGCACGATCCAGTACATGGCGCCCGAGCAGCTCACCGGCTCTCAGGCCGACCATCGCAGCGACCTCTTCGCCCTCGGCGCCGTGCTGTACGAGATGGCGACGGGACGTCGTGCGTTCGCCGGCAACACCCGCTCGAGCGTCATCACGGCCATCCTTTCTTCGCAGCCCGCACCTCTCTCCAGCGTGCAGCCGCTCACCCCTCGCGGGCTGGAGCGCCTGATCTCCACATGCCTTGCCAAAGATCCGGAGCAGAGGATGCAGTCCGCACACGACGTGGCCGTGCAGCTCCGCTGGCTCGAGACTGCGGACGTGACTGCATCCTTGCCCGCACGCCGGCGATGGCTGCCGTGGAGTCTTGCGGCACTCTCCACACTCGCGGCGCTACTCACCCTCGCGTACTTCACGGTGCGTGGCCGAGAGGAGACGCGAGCGCCGCTGCGGCCGGTGCGATTCACGATCGAAGCGCCGCCACAGACCAGTCTCAACGGAGTTCCCGCCCTGTCACCGGATGGGACGAGGCTCGTCCTCAATGCGCAGTCGGCGGATGGATCCTCCATGCTCTGGCTGCGCTCCCTTGATCGCCTCGACGCACAACCGCTGAAAGGCACCGAGGATGCGAGTTTTGCTTTCTGGTCTCCGGATGGGCGGCAGATCGGGTTCGTAGCTCGCGGGCAGTTGTGGCGGGTGGATACGGGCGACGGCACGACGCACGCGATCAGCGATGGCCCCCTCGACGAGATTCCGGGCGGAGCGACCTGGAATCGAAACGGCGTCATCATCTTCGCTCAGTTCTCGACGGGTGAGCTCCGTCGCGTGTCCGCCTCGGGAGGCGACGCGGTGCCGCTTCCCAACGCGCGGCCCGGCGAAGCGACCGTCTGGCCGTGGTTTCTTCCCGACGACGATCACTTTCTCTTTCACCTGGCATCGGCGAAAGAACAGGCCATCTATGCCGGCTCGCTCTCGTCGGACGAACGGAAGCTGATCGCGCGGTCGACGGGGATCACTACAGGCCGCGTGGCTTACGCCGCCGGATTCATCTTCTACAACCGCGAAGCGGCGCTGTACGCGCAGCCGTTCGATGAGAAGAAGCTCGAGGTGACGGGCGAGGCGCTGAAGATCGCTGACGGCGTCGAGTTCTATGCCCCCGGACGCGCGGCGTTTTCGGTATCGCAGGGAGGGACGCTCGTCTTCCACCCTGCCTCCGAGCCGGCGGTCGAGCAGCTGATGTTCGTCGATCGCACCGGTCGGGAATTGGCGAAGGTGGCGCCGCTTGCGTCCTACAAGGGAGTCCGTCTCTCTCCAGACGAGCGTAGCCTCCTCTTCAGTCGCTGGGGGGCGCAGAACGCATCGTGGATGCTCGACATCGCTCGCGGCGCGGTGACCCGCCTCTCCTTCGAGCGCTTTTCCGGCTTCCCTGTCTGGACGGCCGACGGCCGTGGCGTCGTCTACACCGCGGCGGTCGACCGTCCGCCGAACCTTTTTCACCGTCGGGAGAACGGCGTCGTCGAGCGACTGACGAAGATGACGCTCGACCACTATCCGCACGATGTGACGCCGGACGGCAAGTTCGTGCTCGCTGACTTGATGAATCCGCCGAAAAACCTCGACATCATTGCGGTTCCTTTCGCCAGACCCAACACGCCGATCCCGCTCGTGAGCACACCGTTCGACGAACGCAATCCCGTGGTCTCCCCCGACGGAGCCTGGCTCGCGTACGAGTCGACCGAGAGCGGCAGCCCGCAGGTCTACGCGACCCGACTCTTCGGAGGAGGAGAACGCGTGCAGATCTCGACCGCCCGAGGCGAAGAGCCGCGCTGGAGTCGCGACGGCCGCCACCTCTACTACGCCGACCTGGCCGGGAAAAACGTCATGGAAG
>JANMSA010000850.1:0-3942 GCA_031388865.1 Acidobacteriota bacterium
CGTAGTCGTTGCGCAGCACGTGAACGGGTCGGCCGGGGTACCACGCCGAGGCGTCATGGGCGGCCCGCGGCCGGAGCGCTGCCCGAAACCGCCGCGTGAGATCCGCATTGAGCGCGATCACCCCACGCGGACCTTCGCGCACCGTGCACAGGACGCGGAACCGCGCAAACGCATCGCAGATCGCGCTGCGATCCGTGGGGTCGCGGTTGACCGCCTCGACGAAGGGCCCGTAACCGGTGACCATGGCTTCCAGCGTTTGCGACGATGGCGCGGCCGTGCCGTCGTCGATCCATCGCACGCCGGGATCTTTCTGGGAACGTAGCCATTCGAGCAGCTGCGGCGTATCACCCGCGTTGACGAGCGAGGCCAGCCGGCCGATTCCCGAGTCGCGCGCAAACCTGAAGTTCTGTGTGAACCAGATGACTGCGTCGTGCAGCGCGCTCGGCGTCGCCGGGTCGGGCGGCTGTATGAGTGCAGCAGTCGTGCCAGCCAGAGAGGCCAGATCCTCCACGCAGGCATGGCTCAGCGTCGGATCGACGCTGAGTTCGGAGAATACCGCGCCCGACTCCACCGCAGCCAACTGGTCCTTGTCGCCCAACAGCACGATGCGCGCCGTCTCCGGAACCGCCTCAAGCAACTTGGTGGCGAGCGCAAGGTCGAGCATCGACGCCTCGTCGACGATGAGGGCATCGATGGCCAGGGGATTGCCTGCGTGGTGTACGAAGTCGCCTGACGCCGGTGTGACGCCCAGCAGTCGATGCACCGTAAACGACTCCGCCGGCAACCGGCGGCGGACTTCCTCGGGCAGGTGCGAGGCGCGCTGGCGAATGGCTTCGGTCATGCGCGCGGCGGCCTTGCCGGTCGGGGCGGCCAGTGCGATGCGGCACGCGGGATCGAGCTCGATCAGGCACGCCAGCAGGTTGACTACCGTGGTCGTCTTGCCCGTACCCGGACCGCCGCTGATGACGGTCAGCCGCCCTCGTAGCGCGAGCGCAGCGGCAAGCTTCTGCCAGTCGGAGCCATCGCCAAGTCGTGTGGCATTGTCGGCAAACAGCGCGTTCAGTCGCAGTTGGAGTCTTGGCATGACGCCGTCGAGTTCGGCGAGTTTGGATTGAGCGGAACAGGCGCGGGTCAGCCGTTGTGCGAGGCGACGCTCGTAGTCGAAGTGGCGGTGCAGGTAGAGCCGGCCGTCGTCGTCGAGGACCAGCGGCATCGAGCCCGGCGCCGCTGCCGTTCCGACCACACCTGAAGACAGCAGTGCCTGGCGCCAGGCGACGACGTCTGCCGGCCCTTCGGGCAAGGCCGAGATATCGCCCAGCCCGATGCAGACATTGCCCACTGCAGTGGCCTGGCTCAGCTCCGATGCCGCGTGGCGCACGGCTCGCCCCGCGTCCACGGAGACGCCCTGCGCCAGCGCCCAGCGCTCGACATGTCGGGCGAAACCTTCAGCCAGGCATTGATCAGGAGACTCAGGGGACTCCGTTGGCTGCAGGATCATGCAAGGGCCCCGACCGGTTCGAACAGTGCCGAAACGCTCCTGATCACGTCGGGGGACGGTCGATGGAAGTGCAGGCCCGTTGGCAGGCCTTCATCGGTCATCCATCCCGGGCGCACGCCGCGGACGAAGAGGTAAAGGACACCGCCGAAGTGCTGCTCCGGCTGGTACGCTGGCAGCCGGCGCCGCAGGTGACGGTCAAGCGCCACGCAGTAAAGCAGGTACTGCAGGTGGTAGCCCCGTTCCGCCATCGCGGCGGACATTGGTGCCTGGGCATAGTCGGTGGGCCGGTCGCCGAGGTGGTTGGACTTCCAGTCCAGGATGAAGAACCGACCGTCGTGCTCGAATACGAGGTCGATGAAGCCCTTGAGGACGCCCCGCAGGGCCGTGAAGCCGAGCTGTGGCACGGCATAGCCGAAGCGCGAAAGGGTTTCATTCAAAGCAGCAGCCTCCAGTCGATGCGACGGCAGGTGGAACTCCATCTCGGTCAGCCGCCGGCTGCGGGGAAGGCCTGAAAGTACGAGCGCTTGGTTCGTTCCGACCGGCAACGGCGTTCCCAGCACGTCCTTCAGCATGCGCTGAAGCATCCGGGCGTGCAGGGAGTCGGTCTGCGATTCCGACCCGCCGGCCAGTGCAAGTACTGAAGGGCGCAGCTTTTGCAGGGCGGCCGCAATGGCTCCCGCCCAGCCGGTGGAGTCGGTGAAGTCGATGCGCTCGAAGACCGAGTGCAGGCATTCGCCGGCTGCCGCGCCGCGCGGGAAGCGAAGGATGTCGGCCTCGTCGAGGCGGGTGGCTGGCGCTCCTGGTGTCCCGACAGCCGGCGCGGCCGATGCCCCTTCTCCTGGTGGGACACGCAGATCGTGATCGGCGGCCGCCTGCTCGTGCGAGGCACCGTACGCCAGAGCGCTGTAGCTGCCGATCCACCAGCCTGCTGGCATGTGTCGCGGCGCGGGCAGCGCCGCGAGCATTTCCGGTGAGGTGCGCGTCGCGGGCACCGGCGTGCCGGCTTCGAGGGGCATCGGTTCCACGGCGACCTGAGGGCCGGTTCTCGCGGCCAGTTGGCCCCAGGTGGCGACGATCGCGGAAGTCTCGGGCCTGCCGTCGAACCATGCCTGGGGTGACAGGCCGGCGCCGGCCACCAGCCAGTTCAACAGGCTTCGCGTGCTCTCGGTGACGCTGACACTCTTTCCAACCTTGGCCCGGTAGCAGCCGGCCACGAGAACGCAGCGATGCACCGCACGCGTCAGTGCGACATAGATCAGCCGCAGCGACTCAGCGGACGACTCCAGCTTGACGCGAGACTTGACGTCTGCCTCGTCGAACTCGCCTTCGAAGTCCTTGCAGTAGTCGATGACGGCGTTGCCTGTGTCGTCGTGGTACTCGACGCCGTCCAAGCCGTCGGGGAACCCGCCTGCACGCCCGTTCCACAGGAATGGGCAGAACACGATCGGGTACTCAAGCCCCTTGGACTTGTGGATGGTGATGATCTGCACGAGGTTCTGGTCGGATTCGAGGCGCAACTGCGTTGCATCGTCGGCGCGGTCGTCGCGGCGCTGCGCCTGAAGCCAACGCAGCAGCGCGTCCGGTGTGGGGTGGACCTCGGCGGCCTGGTGCAGGCACTCGGCCACGTGCAGCAAGTTCGTCAGTCTCCGTTCCCCATCGGAGCGCGCCAGCATGCGTTCGGCGACGTGCTCGGCACCCAGCCACTGGCGAAGCATGAAGCCCACGCCGCGCTGGACCCACGTGTCGCGATAGCCCGCAAATCGCATGACCGTAGCGAGCAGCCGCGGCTCGTCCGAAGCGAGCGCATCGATGGCCGCCGCGTCCAGTCCCATCGCTTCGGTGGACAGGGCGGCCTTGAGCAGCTTCTCGCGCGCCGGCTCCAGCACCGCAGCGAGCACTCGGTCAAGCTCCTCTGCGTCGGGGCTGCGAAAGATGCTCGCCTGCGATAGCTCGACGCTGCCGACACCGAGCAACGACAACGCCTGTCGCACGAGGCTGCCTTCGGCGTGGCTGCGGACCAGCACGGCGATGTCGCCGGCGCGCAGGGGCTTTTCGTCTAGCTTGATCTCGCCCCGCTGCGACCCGGACAGCAGTCTTGCGATCTCACTCGCAGAGGCCTGGACCGCGGCCTGCTGGGCGTCCGTCTTGAGCAGGGGCTCGCCGGTGGTCGGGTCGCTCGGCAGATTCCACACGTGCAGCGCAGCCCGCGGCTGTGTGGAATCGGCCAGCACCTTGCGGGGCTTGGCACCCATGCCTACCGCGCGGTAGTCGAGCCCATGGAGCATGAACGCGCCTGGGTTCGCACCGAACAGGCCGTTCAAGGCATCGAGCAGCGGGCGCGTCGATCGCTGGTTCTCCACCAAGGTGTACTCAGCGGAGGACTGTGAGCGTGCCTGGAGGTAGGTGTGCAGATCGGCGTTGCGGAAGCTGTAGATCGCCTGCTT
>JANMSA010000873.1:0-15697 GCA_031388865.1 Acidobacteriota bacterium
CTTCCTTCCTGGGTGGGGACTGGTTGCCCGCAATCGGCTACCAGCGCGCTCGCGAGCTCACGAGCGCCGCCGACCGGCGGAAGCACGGGCTGGCCCCGCGTCCGCTGATCGCCTCTCTCTATAACGTCGAGGCGCGGAAGGATCGGGGCGCCGGCATCGCCTTCGAGGCGGTCGTGGGCACGGACGCGAATCAGGTCGCCGTCGCGCCGGGAGCGCTGCGCCGGACCTGGATAGAAGGCGGGCGCCGTTACTTCCACTACGCAACCGATGCTCCGATCGGCGGCGAGTGGACCTTCTTTTCCGCCGCCTACGCGGTGCACGAAACCATGTGGCAGGCCCGTTCGACAGGCTCAGGGCAGGCCCGTTCGACAGGCTCAGGGCAGGCCCGTTCGGCAGGTTCAGGACAGCCCGTCGCGATCCGGATCTTCCATCACCCGCAGCACACGCGGCACCTGGCGCGTATGGTTCGGAGCATCCGCGCCTCCCTCGACTACTACACCAGAAAGTTCGGTCCCTACGAATACGGCCATCTCACCGTCGTCGAGCGTGCCGGCAACGGCGTGGGCTTACACGCCGATGCGAGCCTGATCTTTTATTCGGAAGGGTTCACGACCTGGCACCCGGATGACGATCCGCAGGCGCTCGACATGCCGTTCGCGGTCACGGCTCACGAGGTGGCCCATCAGTGGACCGTCCCGTCTGCACGCGTCGAGGGAGCCCCGGTGATGTCCGAGAGCATTGCCTGGTACTACGCGATGCAGGTCGTGGAAGAAGCGTACGGGCGCGAACACCTGCAGCGGCTTCGGAGCTTCATGCGACAGCCATATCCCTACCCGCCGATCCGCCGAGGGGAACCGTTGCTCCGCGGGCTCGACCCAAACATGTCCTACCGCAAGGGACCCTTCGCGCTGTACGCGCTGAGCGAGTACCTTGGCAGGGAGCCGGTCAATGGGGCGTTGCGGCGCCTGCTGGAGAAGCATCAGCAGGCAGAGGCTCCGCTGGCGACCACACTCGATCTGTATCGCGAGCTGCAGGCAGTGACGCCGGCCTCGCTGCAGTACCTGCTCCACGATCTGTTCGAAGTGAACACGGACTGGGAGCTCGAGACGGAGCGAGCCACGGCGCAGCAGACCAAAGCAGGGACGTGGCAGGTGACGCTCAACGTGCGAGCTCGCAAGGTGGTATTCGACGAGGCAGGCCTCGAGACCGTTTTGCCGATGGACGAGTTGGTGGAGATCGGAATCTTCGGCAGCGCTGAGAAGGGCCACGGGGAGTTGAGCGCGCCGCTCTACGTGCAGAAGCACCGCATCCACTCCGGCACCCAGACGATCACGGTGACTGTGCCGGACAAGCCGGTTCTCGCAGGCATCGACCCGCATCATCTGCTCGATTGGGTGGAAGGTGAGGATGACGACAACGTCGAAGCGGTGAAGATGAAGCGGTGAGGGCGCATGGGGCGCGCAACAACGACCACAAGTTCGGTCGTAGAGTTCGGCGAAGCGGTGCTGCCGGGATTCTCAGTCTGCTGAACGCAGCTGGGTTCTTCCCACGAACGCCCGTGCGGCGGCTCACGGCGTGAGTTGCAAGCGCGGTGGACGGTTCCGGGCGGCGTCGCGAATCTGCTGCAAGTCCGGACACCGATGCAAATGGGGGCGCCGCCGTAGCGGCGCCCCTTTTACACTTGTCAGTACTTGAAGCGGACTCCCAGCTGAATCACGCGCTGTTCACCCTGCAGCGGGTCGCCGGCGAACGCCGCCGGCTTGCCGAAGTTCGGGTTGGTTACGAGCTGACCTGCCGCGTTGCGGCCAGTCCACCGGGCGCCGCGGTAACGCGCCGGGTTCTCTTCGTTCAGCACGTTGAACACCTCGGCGAGCACCTCTACGCCGACGCCGCTGAAACCGAAGTCGCGCGAGACCCGGAGGTCGATCTGCGTGAAGTCGTCGCCCCGGGCGCTATTCACGTGCGAGACGCCCTCCGGAAGATCCATGGCGAAGCCGTCGCCATTGAGGTCGACGCCCGCGAACTCCGTGTACGGCAGGCCGGAGCGATAACGCACGATGCCGGACAGGTTGATGGCGAAGGGTGCCTGATAGAGCGTGCTCAACGTCAAACGATGCCGCGCGTCTGTGTCGAGCGGACCGAAGCACGCATCGCAGTGTGGATTCGCCGGGTTGACCGACTGATCGAGGACCGCGGAACGATCGGGCTGGTGGTTCGCATTCGAGAGCCGGAATTCGTCTGCACCGGCGAGCACGTTCCCGGTCACCTCCGACCAGGTGTAGAAGCCCTGCAGCTCGAGCTTCTGGTTGGCGCGCGCGCGCACGCCGAGGTTCACGCCCTCGTAGTCCGCCTCGCCGTCCCCCGTCCAGACGCGGAAGTTGCCGAACTGCGGGAAGCGGCGGGTCGAGCCGCTGACGATCGGATTTCCGCGGAAACGGAACGGGATATTGCGGTACTTGATGCTCACCAGGTCGAGCGTCACGCCGACGTTTTTCGTCAGCTCGCTCGAGACACCGACCGACAACTGCGTCGACTCCGGCGCCTGGATATTCGGGGAAGCCACCTCGTTGGGGATCGGACGCGAGATCGTGCCGAGCTGGTTTGCCGGCAGCGGCTGGCCGAGGCGATAGAGACTGCCGTCGGCGTTGCGGATACCGGCGCTGTTCACGTGCAGATACGTCGCGCCAAAGGTCGACTGTACGGCCGCCGTCGGGAAGAGGATCGTTGCGTTCGTGTAAGGGAAGTCGAAGTACTTACCCCAGCCGCCGCGAAGCCTCGTGCGCTGGTTCTCGAAGAGGTCGTACGTGAAGCCGAGGCGCGGGCCCCAGTTGTCGGTGTCCTCTTCGAGACCGCCGCTGCCGCGGAAGTTCCCCGTCCAGGCGGTGTTGACCGCTGTCTGCGAGTTCAGGTGCTGCCAGATCGGGTTGCTGGTCTGGTCGAGATCGAAACCCTGCCACAGGTCGTAGCGGAGCCCGAGGTTCAGCACGAAGCGCGAGGTGATGTCGATGTCGTCCTGCGCGTAGATGCTGTACTGGTCGACCGGGGTGGAGAACTGGTTGAAGCCGGAGTTCTGTTCGATGCGGGTGATCGGCGAGTCGAGCGACGGCCCGCCGAATGTGAAGCGGGGCACGAGCCCCGAAGAGAAGGTGCCGCCCAGGGTCGGCTCGTGAATGTAGTTGAAGCCGATCTTCACGTCGTTGCTGCGGCCGAAGAGCCGCGAGGTGAACCCGAGGTCGTTCTTGAACTGATGCTTGATCTGCTCGGTCGTCTGCGGCGTGTTGAAGTTCTGTCCCGAGTTCACGCCGTTGGAGAAGAGCAGCGTGGGATTCTCGCTGCCGGGCAGGATCGCGTTCTCGAACGTGCTGTACTGATAGAGGAAGTCGTTCACCTTGTTCCCGCCGATCTGCGCGGTGTGGCCCACCAGGAACGACGCGTACTGGCTGTTGAGGATGCCGACGTTGTCGGGCGTCGACAGTGCACTCGCGCCGTACACGTCTGAGTACTCCTGCGAGCCGTAGCGCGCCTGAAGCTGCTGCGACGGCGAGATGGCCCAGGTGGCCTTGCCTGTGATCATCTCATCTTTGAAATCGACCGCCAGCGTGGGTTCCACGGTCGGGAAGACCGTCGTCACAAGCGGCGAGAGATTGAAGCCGGTGGTGCGATCGGTATTGTCGTAGGTGGCGAAGAAATGGGCACGGTCGCGGATGATCGGACCGCCTAGGGAAAGGCCCCACTGTTGCCGCTCGTACGCCCGCTTGTCGGAGTTCGCCAGCTCTTCGCTGCGGCTCTCCGCATTCAGCCCCTTGTCGCGGAAGAAGCCGTACAACGAACCGCCAAAGTCGTTCGTTCCGGTCTTGGTGACCACCGTCAGGACGCCACCCGTCGAGCGGCCGAACTCCGCCTTGTACTGCTGCGTCTGGACGCGGAACTCCTGCACGGCTTCGAGGTTGAAGTTCTGCAGCGCGCCGCCGATCGTGTCGTCGGTGTTGTCGCCCCCATCGATCTGGTAGTTGACGTTGCGGCCGATGCCGCCGTTCATCGCGACCACGAGCTGGCCCGGCTTGGTGGGGTCGGGGTTCACGCCAAGCGAGGTGCCCGGCGCCAGTGAGGCGAGGTTGGCGAACTGTCGCCCGTTGAGCGGCAGATTCTCGAGCTCGTTCTGGCTCACGACGGTACCGATCGACGGCGAGTCGGCGACCAGCGGAGCGTCGACCGTGACGGTGATCGTCTCCTCCACGGTCGCGGGCCGGAGCGTCACGTCCAGCTCGCGAGTGCTGGCAACATTCAGCTCGACATTGGGCATGGTCACGCGGCCAAAGCCCGACAGCTCGGCGGTCACGTTGTAGCGGCCGGGCATGAGCGTGGGCGTACGGTACGAACCGTCACCGCCGGTGACCGTCGACTGGCTGACGCCCGTCGATGTGTTCGTGGCGGTGATGGTCACGCCCGGAAGCGCGCCCCCCGTGGCATCGACGACTTTGCCGGTGACAACCCCGCCCTGCGTCTGCGCGAGAGCGGCTTGAGAAAGGAGCATGACCAAAACCAGGACAGTGAGACGAAGGGACCGGGATCTCATGGATTGCCTCCTAGATGTCGGGTCGCAGGATGCACAGATCCTGCGCGCGGTTGTGTTCGGAAGAAGTATTTGGGAATCAGGAGCTTACCTTCCTTCGGCCAGAAACGCACGTTCGCCCGGATGGATGAATGCGTCCAGAAAACCGCATCGTCAGTGGACGCCTGGCGATCAACTGCCACCGTCATTGCTTTGAGCTCAAAGCGGGGCTCGGCGCGCATCCACTTTGTGGCGCCTCCTCAACGAGGACACCGCATCGCCTGCGTCGGCGCTTGGCGCGGCTCCCGCCGTCCCGCCGCGTCAGACCTGCACCCATTCCACGGACGGAACACCAGGGCCGTATAGTGCAGCCATGAAACGCCTGCGTTTGCTCCTCGTGCTCTCCTTCGTCTCCGCGGCAACATTGGCCACTGCCGGCGAACGTGCCTACGATCCCGAGCTGGCAAAGAAACTCGGTGGCGATGAGCGCGGGATGAAGACGTATGTCCTCTGCATTCTCAAGACGGGGCCGCAGGACGCCGAGATCAAAGGGGACGAGCGAAAGGAAATCTTCGCCGGTCACTTCGCGAACATCGGACGGCTCGCCGGCGAAGGGAAGCTTGCAGTCGCAGGGCCCTTTGGAAAGAACGACAAGTCGTATCGCGGTCTCTACATCTTCAACGTGGCCACGATCGAAGAGGCCGAGAAACTGGTGGTGCTCGATCCGGCGGTGAAGTCAGGAGTGTTCGTGCCCGAGCTGACGCTCTGGTATGGGTCGGCGGCGATGATGATGGTCAGCGACGCACACAAGCGGATCGAGAAGCCCAAAGACCCGACCCCGTGATGCGCCGGCTCGGTCGAGCTCCGCTCATGGCTGCACAAAAAGGCAGCTGATCGAACACGACGAGATCTTCCCGCGTGAGCTCGTCGCGAAGGGCGGGATACGCCTCGAGCCGCCGCAGCTTCTCCGCCGCGGGGAGAGGCGTGCCGCCTGCTTTGAACGTGCCCCTCACCATTGATTCCTGCGAGAATGCACGCCCATGAGACACCTCCTGCTTCTGCTGGCCTTCGCCTCGAGCCTACACGCCGCTCCCTCCGACGATCTCGTCCGCAAAGTGGCGATGCTGGGCAAGATGGTCTCCGCCGGCTCGCCCGCGTTCTCACCCGACGGCAAACGCGTCGCGTTCATCACGGGCATCAGCGGCTCGCCGCAGGTCTGGATGGTTTCGGCGACCGGCGGGTGGCCCGACCAGCTCACGGCATTCGACGATCCCGTGACGAACGTGAAGTGGTCGCCCGACGGCGAATGGCTGGCGGTGCAGGTCGCACCGGGCGGCGGGCTGACGGAGCAGATCCACGTCATGCATCCCGACGGCACGGCCCCGCGCACGATCACCGAGGGGGGTGCGACCCACAATCAGATCGGTGCGTGGACTCCCGACTCGAAGTCTCTGCTCATCAACTCCAATCGCCGCACGCGGGACGCGATGGACATCTGGATCCTCGACGTCACGAGCGGCGCAAGGCGTCTCGTCGCCGAGAACAAGGGAATCGGCTCCGTCGAAGAGGTCAGCAGCGACGGGAAATACGCGCTGGTCTGGCGCCTGGCCAGTCGCGGTGATGACGATTGGTACCGCGTCGCCCTCGACGGAAGCGGCGAGTTGCATCTGACTCCGCACAAGCCGACTGCCACCTTCAACGGCGCCGAGTTCGGAACGACGCCGGACGTCATCTACCTCGCCGGGAACCCCGATCGAAACCTGGAGGCGTTCGGCCGCGTCGTCATCACCGGCGGCAAGGCGGGTCCATTCGAAGTGCTCTCCGAGCGCAACGACGCGGACCTTGCCGGGTTCATCGTCAATGACGCGGCTACGGTCGCCATGCTGAACTGGAACGCCGCGGGGCGCAGCGAGCTGCGCCTCCTCGACCTGACGACGAAGGAACAGAAGACACTTCCGTTGCCGCCGGAGTCGGACATCGCGTCGCTCTCTGAGTTCGCCCGCGACGGCAAGCGCATCGCCGCCGTCTTCTCCGGTGCGAGGTCTCCATCGGATGTCTGGGTGATCGATCTCGAGGCCGGCACGCGGCGCCAGCTCACGCGCAGTCCTCATCCCGGTGTGAGTCTCGAGGAGCTCGTGCGCCCCGAGCTCGTGAAGTACAAGGCGCACGACGGTCTCGAGCTGAGCGGCTGGCTCTATCGTCCGGGCAGTGGGAAGGCGCCTTACCCGACGGTGCTCAGTTTTCACGGCGGCCCCGAGGGTCAGGAGCGGCCGTTCCTGAACTCCACCTACCAGGCCTTGCTCGCCAGCGGCATCGCGGTGTTCGCCCCGAACGTCCGCGGTTCATCCGGATTCGGCAAGGCGTTTGTGAATCTTGACAACGGGAAGCTGCGCGTCAACGCGGTCCGCGACATCAAGTCGACGACCGACCACCTCGCCGCGCAGAACATCTCCGACCCCAAGCGCCTCGGCATCTACGGCGGCTCCTACGGCGGCTACATGGTGATGGCCGGCGTGACCGAGTGGCCCGACCTGTTCGCGGCAGGCGCGAACCTGTTCGGTGTGGTGAACTTCGAAACGTTCTTCAAGCACACCGAGGGGTGGATGGCCGCCATCTCGACGAAGGAGTATGGCGACCCCGCCACAGAAGCGGAGATGCTCCGCTCGCTTTCCCCCATCCACAAAGTCGACCGCGTCAAGACGCCGCTGATCGTCCTGCACGGCGCCAACGACACCAACGTGCCGGTGATCGAGGCCGAACAGGTGGTCGAATCGCTCAAACGCCGCAACGTCCCGGTGGAGTACGTGCTGTTCCCGGATGAAGGGCACGGATGGCGGAAGACACCGAACCGGGTCAAGTCGGTGATGGCCATTACCCGCTTCTTCGCGGAGCGTTTGAAGTAAGGGTCGAGAGCCGGCGAAGCGCGTGCTCCGCGAGGTCTTGAGCTGCACCATGAGCGCGGTCGGGATCAGGAGAGGCCGTCACCCGGCCATCTCGTAGGCCTGCTTCACGACCCCGATCAACTTCGCGTCGATCTCGTGCGCGGGGGAGAAGGCTCTCGAGGGGAGGTGCTGCGCGACCTGCCCGTCGCACCCTCCCCTGGAAGAACAAACATCGAGAGCCTTCTCCCCTCCGCAGAGGGGAGAAGGTGCCGAAGGCGGATGAGGGGTCGCTCCCGTGCCATTCACCAGACTCGTCCCGGCTGCGACCGCGTGTCATCACCACTTCCACGGCAGTCGCCTGCCGTTGGACCGCTCGGGATGACACTTCTGCGGTGAGATTGACCGAGTATCGTCGCAGCGCGTCGGGCTTCACAGCGATGTCCGCGTCGGCGTAATAGCGCACGCCGCAAGCGCCGCGGCGGCCGCCGCGAGAGGTAGAACGTTCCTTCTCAGCATGCGCGCATCGTATCGTGGGGGAATGACCGCGTTCTGCACGCATATCGAAGCCTTTCATCCTGCGCCGTCGTTAGCCTGTCCCAAGCGGAGCCGAAGAGCGGTCTCGGGATGGCAGTAGGCTGTGCTGTATCGTTCCCCTTCCGATGCATCGTTCCTTCGCGGCCGTTCTTCTGGCGGCGTCGCTCACGGCCTGCTCGCCTTCGCCGAAGGTGCCTGAGAGAGATGAGCTGCGCATCGGCGTCCGGCAGGACGAGTACGTGACGCGCCCGGAACAGTCGCGACTCGGCCTGTATGGGTTCGCCGTCGAGCGCAACTGGATGAGGAGACCGTGGCCATGCCACTCGCCGGCCATGGCAGGATGTACGCGTTGAACGCCAGCGTCCGCGGCTTCGTCCCTCATCCGTCGCAATTGAGTCAGCAGTGGAGCGAGATCGAGGTGCGGAGATGAGCACCCGCGAATGCGGCTGCATCACACTCGATGCCGAGATCGAATCGTGCTACTGCGCGCTCGAGCCGCTCGTGCAGGCAGTGGGACGCCGCTATGCGCTGCAGGTCATGAACGTCATCGCTGCGCGCGAGCGGATGCACTTCGCGGAGATTCAGGCCCAGCTCGGCGGCATGTCCTCCTCGACACTGGCCACGCGTCTGCACGAGCTGGAACACGTGCAGCTCATCCGCCGCGAGATCGCAGGCACCGACCCTCCCTCCATTGAATACGTGCTCACCGTGCGCGGCCGGGCGTTGCGCGAGTCGCTGCGAAAGCTTTTTCGGGAAGGCAACCCTTTCGGCTGACCCGGCTTCGGAAATTCGAAGCGCGTTTGACATCGCGGCGCGCGAAGTGCAGGTTTGTCGAATCATGATCGACAGCGCGCTTCCGAAAGTGGCGGGAGGTCCTGGAATCGAGTATGGCGACAGCACGTCGGCCGGGGATCCGCCACTCGAAAAGATCTACGCCTTCTGGCTGGCCGGAATGAGCTGCGACGGCTGCTCCATCGCCGTCACCGGCGCCTCCGAACCAACCGTCGAGGACCTGCTCCTCGGGCGCATCCCAGGCCTGCCGCGGCTGATCCTCTACCACCCGGTGCTGAGCATCGAGCCGGGCGCGGAGTTCGTGAAGAATTTCGATCTCGCCGCGCAGGGACGTCTCGACGCTCCTTACGTGGTCATCCTGGAAGGGTCGGCCTGCGACGACTCTCTGATTCCCGGCGATGGCTACTGGGTGGGGCTCGGCGCGCGCCATGGAGATTCCGAGGATGGGCGCAAGGTCATCTCCGTCATGGAGTGGATCGATCGCATGGCGCCCGGCGCGGCGGCCATGATCGCCATCGGCACCTGCGCAACGTGGGGCGGCATCCCTGCCGCAATCGGCAATCCCACCGGTGCCATGGGCCTCATGGATTACCTCGGAAAAGACTACCGCAGCGCCTTCGGTCTGCCGGTCATCAACATCCCCGGGTGCTCCCCCGTCGGCGACAACTTCACCGAAGTCGTAGCCATGGTCATGCACTTCCTGCAGGGGACAGGACCGCTGCCGGAGTTCGACGAGCTCGGACGTCCCTCGTGGCAGTTCCGCGACACCGTGCACAACCGCTGCGTCCGCGGCGGCTATTACGAGGAAGGAATCTTCGCGAAGGGGTACGGTGACGAGAAGTGTCTCGTCGAGGTGGGATGCTGGGGTCCCGTCGTTCAGTGCAACATCGTCGAGCGTGGCGCCATCAGGCATCACGGCGGATGCATGAATCAGGGCGGAATCTGCATCGGCTGCACGATGCCCGGGTTTCCTGACAAGTTCTCGCCGTTCTACCAACGTCCGCCCGGCTCGACGGTCAGCTCGATGATGGCCACGACCTCCGGGACGATCATGCGGTTTCTGCGGAGCTTCACGCGCAACTCGCTGAACCGCGAGACGATGTGGGGCCCGAAAGACGATATCCCCAGTGGCTGGGCAGCCGAACGTCGCCCCGAGCAGATCGCGGAGCGCTTCGTACACTATCTCTACCGCTCCAGGCAGTTGACCAACGCCAAGGCGCCGGGCCGCGACACCCCCGAGACGAAGTTCCGTGATGGATTTGAGGTAGGACCGGTGTTGCGACAACAGGCGGAAGGGGGCAGCGGGAAAGCGGAGCCGCTACCGCCTCCGTACGCACGCCGGCAACGCAAACGCGACATGGAAGCGAGAGATCGCACCGAACGAGGCGCGGTCGCGCCGAACCTGGAGTAGGCGAGCCAACATGTGCTTCAAGAATCTTCCGATCGAATTCGACCAGAACGGCAAGGCCTCTCTGATCGGCGGACTGGCCGATCCCTACGGCTACGAGCGCAAAGAGCTCTCCCGCGATGCCATCAAGCGCCTCATGGCGCAGAACGGCTACATCAAGCAGCTCGACTTCGACCCGGTCACGCGCATCGCCGGCGCGCTGGCCTTTCACTCCACCGTCGATCTGCAGGCGCGCAAGGTTCTCGAAGCCTCTTCGATGGCCACGCTCTTCCGCGGCTACGAAGTGATCCTGAAAGGCCGCGACCCGCGCGACGCCATCTTCATCAGCAGCCGCGCCTGCGGCGTCTGCGGAGGGGTGCACGCCACCTGCTCCTCGCTGGCCCTGGAGATGGCCTTCGGCATCAAGCCGCCGCCTCTCGGCATCGTGATCCGCAATCTCGCGCTGAGCATGGAGTTCACCTGGGACAACACCATGCATCTGTTCATGCTGGCCGGTCCCGACTACTCCGAACAGGTTCTGACGCGGACCAACCCCCTGCTATGGGAACGCTCGAAGACGGCCACAACCCGGTTTGGCGATGTGCATGGCTACAAGGTCATGTCCGACCTGTTCCATGACATGAACCCGCTGAGCGGCAAGCTCTATCTCGAAGCGCTGGAGATGACGCGCGTCGCTCGCGAGGGTTACGTCACGCTGATGAGCAAGTACCCCCATCCGGAGACGATCGTCCCCGGAGGCGTCAGCCACAACGTCACCATCGGCAGCTTCAACGTCTTCCTCAACCGTCTGATGAAGATGTTCGACGTAGCCAAGAAGGCCATCGCCATCTGGGAGGACATCACTTCGTTCTTCTACGAGGCCGACCCCGCGTACAAGAAGGTCGGGGCGCGTCCGCTCAACTTCGCCGACACCGGCATCTGGGATGACCCATTCGCCTACGACGGTACGTACGAGAACTGCGACGACTGGGGCGAGCGGCGCTGGGCCACACCGGGCGTGATCATCGACGGCAAGCTCGTGACCACCAAGCTGCGGCAGATCAACCTCGGCATCGAAGAGTTCATCGAGCACTCGTTCTACGAACCATGGACGGGACATCCCCACCCGACCGATCCGATGGGCGATCCACTCAGTCCCTATCACCCCTGGAACAAAGAGACCAAGCCGAAGCCGGGCGGCACCAACTGGAACGAAAAGTACAGCTGGTCGACGGCGCCGCGATGGGACCGGGTGGCTGTGGAGACCGGCACGTTCATCCGCATGTGGAACACGGTGCTGGCCAACAAGCTCCCTCACCGCCGCTTCCTCGACATCCGCGACCGGTCGCTGCTCATCAGGATCCCGAAGCACGAACGGCCGGAGATGGTGGCCGAATGGAAGATCCCCGAGGTCTGGAACGCGTTCGAGCGCAATCTGTCGCGCGCCTATGCCATCGGGTACAACGCAGCGGTCGCCTATGACAACTGGCTCATCGGGATGGACCTGCTCAAGCAGGGCGATACCCGCACGTCCACTCCCTTCGAAGTGCCGAAGAACAACCGCATGGGCGTCGGCTTCTGGGGCGCGGGCCGCGGCTGGCTGACGCACCACATCGAGATCGACAAGGGCGCCATCGTCAACTATCAGATCATCACCCCGTCGACGCTGATGGCCTCGCCGCGCGATCCGTGGGGCGGACCGGGTCCCTACGAGGAGGCGGTTCTGGAGACGCCCATCCTGGAAGAGTTCGACAAGCCGGAAGACTTCAAGGGCATCGACATCCTCCGGACCATCCGCAGCTTCGATCCGTGCATGCCCTGCACGACGCACATGTACGCCGGCGACCACGTCGTGACACAGGAAGTGAACACCTGTGCATGCGGAGTGGAATGAGCGTTCCAGTGGCAACAGGGGGACGATTCACCACAGAGACACAGAGGACACGGAGGTACACAGAGAAAGTCACAAGCATCCTCTCTGTGTATCTCTGTGCTCTCTGTGTCTCTGTGGTGAACCGTGACGTGATGGCATGACCATGCGCGTCCTCGTTGCCGGAGTCGGGTATCGTAATCTGAAGGACCTCTCCCTCGGCCCGCTGGTCATCGACCGGATGCAGGAGTCGGAGTGGCCGGAAGGCATCGAGGTGGAAGACCTCAGTTACGGGCCGATCGCGATCATGCACTCGCTCGACGAGCGCCCACCATATGACCGCATGGTATTCGTCTCGGGCGCAAAACGCGGTGGAGAGCCGGGCCGGATCTCGAGCTATCCATGGCTGGGACAACTGCCGGATGAAGAGGAGATCCAGACACGCGTCGTCGAAGCCATGACCGGAGTCATCGACCTCGAGAATCTGCTGATCGTGACCACCTACTTCAAGAAACTGCCCGCGGACGTCGTTGTGTTCGAAGTGGAAGCGGCGGATGATTCGTTCGGAGAACACATGACCCCCGACATCGAGAGAGTCATACCGGACCTGATCCAGCAGCTGCGGGCAGCGGCGGGCGTCCCATGAAGATTGCCATTGCAGGAAAGGGTGGATCGGGAAAGACGACCATCGCCGGAACGCTTGCTCGGGCCATGGCCCGCGCAAGCGGTCAGGGGGTGCTGGCCATCGACGCGGACTCGAACCCGAACCTGGGCGTCACGCTCGGCCTGACGCGCGACGAAGTCGCGCAGATGCGCCCGCTCGACCGCAGCATCGTCGAGCGCGTGCCCGATGGCGAAGGAAAGACGAAAGCGGTGCTGACGCGTCCGGCCGAGGAGATCATCCGCGAGTACTCGACGATGACGCGCGACAACGTCTCTCTCCTCCTCATGGGGCGTGTGGAGCACGCCGGCGCTGGCTGAATGTGCTCCGCTCATGGCGCCGTGCGCGTCCTGCTCTCGGAGATCGTAGCGAATGAACAGCGGCCCGCCATCGTGGACATCGAAGCCGGTCTCGAGCATCTGAGCCGCGGCACCGCACGCAACGTCGACACGCTGCTGGCGGTGCTCGAGCCGTATTACAAGTCGATGGAGACCGCGGCGCGGGTGGCCGAGCTGGCCCACGAACTGGGCATCCCGAACGTTTACTGCATCGCCAACAAGGTCCGTTCCGAGGACGACGAGAAGGCTCTGCGCGAGTTCGCGTCGCAGCGCAACATGAACGTCATCGCCTCCATCCCGGACGACATCACCATGGCCCAGGCCGACCGCGCCGGAGTGGCACCGCTGGACTTCGATGCGGAATCGCCGGCGGTACGGGCGATCTCGGCACTGGTCGCACAACTGCGCTGAGCCATGAAAACCCTGGTCGCCGGATTCGGCAACATCCTCCTCGGCGACGACGGCTTCGGCGTGGAGGTCCTGCGCCGTTTCGTCGCGCGCGGGGTGCCGGAGTCCGTCGATACGGTGGATGTCGGCATCGGCGGGTTCGACTTCGTCCTGAAACTGATGGACGGTTACGAGCAAGTCGTGGTCGTCGATCTCGTCCACCGAGGCGGCACTCCCGGTACGGTCACCGCGTTCACTCCCTGCGCCGCGGAGACGACGCTGCGCAGCGGGGATCGCATCGACCCGCATATCGCCGAGCCTTCGCGCGCCATGAAGCTCGCCAGACATCTGAACGTGCTCCCGGCCAGCATCACCATCGTCGGATGTGAACCGGCAAGTTGTGATGTCGGAATCGGCCTCTCCCCGCAGGTCGCGGCAGGCGTCGAGCGCGCGCTCGACGCCATTGACACGGTGTTAGGGTAATGTTTCGTCAGTTCCTTACCATTCAAGCAACTAACGAATCACTACCCTAACCCCATGCCTCTAGAAGAGCTCGAAGCGCTGATGCTGGAGATCGAGTCCACTCCGGACAACCGGGAGCGGCAGAAGCTCTTCGGCCTCATCCAGCCGGTGGTCGACCTTCATCGCGAGGCTTTACAGCGGGTGGTGGAGATCGTCCGCGAATCCGGCGGCGAGCATGTCCTCGAGAAATTCGCCGCGGATGACCTTCTCGGTGACCTCCTTCGGGGCTACGAGCTGATGCCCACGCAGGATATTCAGACGCGCGTTCTCGTCGCGCTGGACGAAGCCCGGCCACTGCTCCACAGCCATGGCGGAGACGTCGAGCTCGTGGAAATGCGCGGGCGCATCGCCATCCTGCAGCTCACGGGGTCGTGTCAGGGATGTGCGTCATCGCTGATCACGCTCAAGCGCGGCGTCGAAGCGACCCTGTTCCGGCTGGTCCCCGATCTGCGCGGTGTGGAAGTGTCCGGCATTACCACGCCCGCACTCCCGCCCGGTGCCAAGTGGCTGCCGCTGGTGTACTGGACCGACCTGCACGACGGCGAGTGGCTGAAAGTGAACCTGTTCGAGGATGAACTGCTGGTCTGCACGTTCGACCAGCGTCCGTTTGCTTTCAAGAACCGCTGCCCCGAAGGCGGCGAGAGTCTGGAGACCGCGGAGTTCCACGAGCTCCATCTGATGTGTGCGGATCACGGGAAGAGGTTCGATCTTCGCACCGGTGCCTGCGCCAACGACCCCACGCTCCATCTCGACGTTCTGCCGGTGATGGTGGACGACGCGGTGATCAAGGTCGCCATATGAATCCGCTGCAGTGCCAGGACGAGATCCTGCAGATGATGTACTGGATGCGCGGCGAGCGCCTCGGCGATCACGTGACAGCCGAACAGCTCAATCGTTTCCTGCGCATCGACGAGGATGAGCTGACCGCTGCGCTGCAGCTCCTCATCGGACGGGGCCTGATCAGCGCGGGGTCGCAGCAATACGGCTTGACGGAGCAGGGTGTGATTGAGGCCGGGCGTCGCTTTCTCGACGAGTTCTCCTCCGTCTTGGGCAAGGAGGATCACCTCTCCTGCAGCGACCCGAACTGCGACTGCCAGGCACCAGGCTTCGATGGGTCGTGCCGCTCGGTGGAGGTCTTGCATTGAGCTCGAGGTTTGTCAGCAAAACATCGCACCTGCGGAGGCTGTGTCATCCTGAGTCGGCGAAGCGCGACGAAGGATCCTCGAGCCGAAGGGCGGCTCAGGATGACAGTTCGTGAACATGCGGCGAACACTTCGATTTTCCGAAGCGGGGTTGACACACCCGGAAGAGCAGCGGAAAGTTAGGGAAGCCGAGGGAGGCGCAGATGGATCAGATGACGCTCTGGAAGATCTCGTGGGCGATTGGAGTGGTGGTCGTTCTGATCGTAGCCACTCTGCTGCTGATCATCATCGCCGCCGCCCGGAGCATCGACAAACATGCGGCGGCCATCTGGCTGGCCGGAAAGCAGATCGCGGCGAATACGGTCTCCATCTGGTTGCTGCAGAAGACGAACGGCGTGGCCGGTGAGATTCTCGACACCGCCAAAGGAATCGCCGCCGGGGCGGGCGCCATCGACGCCAAACTGGCGGAGCTGGCAGGCGGAGGAAAGTAATGCCCATCGTCCTCTGGGCCACGCTCATCTATCTGACCATCCTGGTGGCCGTGCTGGCTGTCGGTCTGATCCTGATCGCTTACCGTCTGACCATGACCGCCAAAGCGATCGCTCAGATTCACGCCGCCCTTGGGCAGGC
>JANMSA010000817.1:0-1869 GCA_031388865.1 Acidobacteriota bacterium
GCTCGCCAGGACGCGCGCGCGGGCAATCCGCTCGGTCACCGGGGTCCCGGAGTACGTGGCCAGGGGCGTGGCTGTCGGTATCACCGTGGAGCGCAACCGACCGGTGATTCTCATCAATCTCGAAGCAGCTCGCACCGAAGGCGCTGACTTCAGTTCGCAGCTTCTGAAGCTGGCCAGGGTAGTCCGATGAGCGTCCATGTGTCTCTCCGCTTGAAGCTCGCTCTTCTGATGACGGGAGTGATCGCCGTCCTTTCGCTCATCGTGTTCGTCTATCTCAACGCGCGAATGCGCGAAGACGCGATGCGCACTGCTCGCGAAGAGGGGCTGCGCATTGCCGAGCTGGCATCGTTCACGGTGAGCCCGGCATTGTTGTTTGAAGATCGCCGGTCTGCTCTCGAGGCGTTGACGGCCGCGTGCCGGAGCCGCGTTGTGGCTGCAGTGGAGGTGCAGGACGCGTCGGGCAGGCGGTTTACAGGGTGTGTCGGGTTCGGCGGCACGACACACGGCGTGCTCGTTTCGACCGTTCCAGTCACGAGCGAAAACAAAGTCATCGGAAAGGTTCGACTATCGCTTTCACTGACGCCCGTCGCGAACCAGATCGCCACAAGCAGGAGGTGGCTGGCGGGTGTCACGCTCCTGATATTTGGCGTAGGGATGGCGGCGGCTGTGGGCATCAGTCTGTTCGTTACCCGGCCGCTGCAGTCGATCACCGAGACGGCCGAGGCCATTCGTGCGGGCGATCTGACGCGCCGAACGGTTGCCACCTCAAATGACGAAGTGGGGACGCTCGGAAAGACGTTCAATTTGATGCTTGATGAACTCGAGGTCAGCCGCCGCGAGCTGGAGCGGCTGAATCGCGGCCTGGAACAAACGGTCGAGCAGCGCACTCGTGAAGTGACCACGCTCCTGCAGTCGACGTACGACGGCATCATGGCGGCCGACGCGAACGGTCGTTGTGTCATGGTCAATCGCTCCGCCGGTGCTGCTCTGGGGATGGAGGGCGGCAGCGGGATCGGCCGCGATCTGCACGAGCTGCTGCACGGCCAGTGTGCGCTGACGGACTGCGGCCTGCGTTCACTCCTGCGTGGCGGCCACCGCCGGCAAGAAAGAGAGACGTTCAAGAAGGCTGACGGCTCTTCGATGTCCGTGGACGTTTCTGTCGCCCCGATGCAGGACGGCGATAGAACGACGGGAACGGTCATGACGTTCCGCGACGTCACTGAGCGAGATGAGCTGCAGCGCCAGCTCGATCAGGCCATTCGCGTGAGCAGCCTGGGAACGCTCGCGGCGAATATGGCGCACGAGTTCAATAACGTTTTGATGGGGATCCTCCCCTTCATCGAGATGATCCGCCGCGCCACGAACCTCGAGCCGCGCATCGAGCAATGGTGCAAGACGATCATCCAGTCGGTGAACCGCGGGAAGCGGGTCACGCAGGAGGTCCTGCGATTCACAAGGCCTCAACCGCTGAATCGGTGCTCGCTCGACGTCACACCGTGGCTGGAGGAGTTCACTCCCGCGCTGCAAGCGACGGCTGGAAAGGCAATCGCTCTGAATGTCGTAAACGACACTCCCGATCTGCACATCTCCGTGGATCCCGAGCAGTTCGAGCAACTTCTGGTCAACCTCGTCTCGAACTCCCGTGATGCGATGCCCAGCGGTGGAGTGGTCGCGATCTCGATGACCCGCCAGGCAGGCGTCGCGCATATCTCCGTTCGGGATGACGGGCCGGGTATGTCGGAGGAGACGGTGCGTCGCGCCTTCGAGCCGTTTTTCTCCACGAAGGGCCTCGGAGGCACAGGTCTGGGCATTCCCATCGCCGAACAGATCGTGAAGGCGCACGGCGGCACGATCGAACTGAAGAGCGCG
>JANMSA010000891.1:0-4779 GCA_031388865.1 Acidobacteriota bacterium
CGCGTACGGTAGCCGGTGGTGAGAGCAAAGCGAGCGACCACCGGACTGCGTCGGCAATGGAGATCGACCCTGAAAGGGTCGCGTACCGGTTCGCATTCGGAGGCGGATCGCCAGCTCCTCCGCGACCCCTGCCGGGGTCGATACAACCACGGGTTGTATGGACCGGTGGTCGCTTGCTTCGCGCGCACCACCGGCTACCATACGGGCCGCCTCCAGCGGCCACCGCCTAGCCCGTGCCGGCCGAGTGTTCCGTCCGTGAAATGGACGCAAGTTTGACCTGAGCATCAGGTTTCGCGAGTGCCGTTCTGGCGGAAACGTCCAGACCACCAACAACCGCGCCGCCAGCCGCCAACGACCTTCTGGTATCGTCGCGGCGCATGTTCGACAAAGTGTTCCGATCCGCCGCGGCGGCGATGCAGGATGTTCATGACGGAGCGACGCTCGTCGTCGGAGGGTTCGGTCTCTGCGGCATTCCAGAGAATCTGATCAATGCACTCGTGGAGAAGAAGACCACCGGCCTGACCTGCGTCTCCAACAATGCGGGGGTCGACGACTGGGGTCTCGGTCTGCTCCTGCAGACCAGGCAGATCCGGAGGATGGTCTCGTCCTACGTCGGCGAGAACGCGGAGTTCGAACGCCAATACCTGGCAGGTGAGCTGGAGGTCGAGTTCGTGCCCCAGGGCACGCTTGCCGAGAGGATGCGCGCCGGTGGCGCGGGCATCCCGGCGTTCTACACCCCCGCGGGCGTCGGCACGATCGTCGCCGACGGCAAGGAAACGCGCGACTTCGACGGGCGGCAGTACGTCATGGAGCGCGGAATCGTGGGCGACTTCTCGCTCGTCGCTGCCTGGAAAGGCGATCGGCTCGGCAATCTCGTGTATCGGAAATCTGCACGCAATTTCAACCCCATGGCCGCCACCGCGGGACGCATCTGCGTGGCCGAGGTGGAGGAGCTCGTGGAGCCGGGGCAGCTCGACCCGGACAACGTGCATACGCCGGGAATCTTCGTGCACCGCGTAGTCGTCGC
The DNA here is from genome assembly GCA_031388865.1 of Acidobacteriota bacterium. Lineage (GTDB taxonomy): Bacteria > Acidobacteriota > Thermoanaerobaculia > Gp7-AA8 > Gp7-AA8 > QHVT01. Next base: position 1,028 of record JANMSA010000891.1, read on the forward strand.
GCCGCGCGTCAAACGAATCGAACAGCGCACGGTAAGGAAGGCTTGACCCATGGCGCTCACACGCGAACAGATCGTCCGCCGCGCCGCGCAGGAACTGCGTGACGGGTATTACGTCAACCTCGGTATCGGCATGCCCACCCTCGTCGCCAACAACATCCCGGAGGGGATGGAAGTCATCCTGCAATCGGAGAATGGGATTCTGGGACTGGGACCTTTTCCGACGGAAGAGCAGGTGGATGCGGATCTGATCAACGCCGGGAAGCAGACCGTTACGGTCCTGCCGGGCGCCGCGTTCTTCTCCAGCTCCGACTCGTTCTCCATGATCCGCGGCGGGAAGGTGGACCTCTCCATCCTCGGCGCGATGCAGGTCTCCGCGTCCGGTGACATCGCCAACTGGATGGTGCCCGGGGCGATGGTCAAGGGGATGGGGGGCGCCATGGACCTGGTAGCCGGCGCGAAGCGCCTCATCGTGACCATGGAGCACGTCACGAAGAAAGGGGAGAAGAAGATCCTGGAGCGATGCAACCTGCCGCTCACCGGCGTCGGCTGCGTCCATCGCATCATCACCGACTATTGCGTGATCGACATCACCCCGAACGGACTGAAGCTGATCGAAGTCGCGCCGGGAGTGACCCCGGACCAGGTGCAGGAGCTGACCGGTCCGCGGCTGGATGTCAGCGATGGCGTGAAGGAGATCGCGGTGTGACGTCGCCGGACCGCACGATCGCGGCCGGCCTTTTCGTCCTCACCGTTGTGTCTTATGGATGGTTTTTCGGCGGCGGCGGCTGGAACCAGAACGCGCACTTCGACCTCACTCGCGCGCTCGTCGAGCGGCAGACGCTGCACATCGACGACTACCACGCCAACACCGGCGACGTCTCCCGCCGCGGGAGTCACGTCTACATCAACAAGCCGCCGGGCGTGTCCTTCCTGGCCGCGATTCCGTATGCGTTCGTGTATGCCGCCGAGAGCGCTGCGAGCGTAGAGACTGAATCGTGGGAAACGCTCACCCTCAATGCCTGGCTGGTGACGCTGCTGACCTGCGGGGTCACGGGCGCCCTGATCCCGGTCGTTCTTTACGTCCATGCGCGGCGCAGTGCGGGCGCGTCGCCTCTCGCCGCGCTCGCTGTCGCGCTCGCTGTTGCGTTCGGAACGCTCGTCTTTCCCTACTCGACGATGCTCTTCGCGCACGTGCCTTCGGCGCTCTTTCTGCTCCTCGCTTTCGTCTGGCTCGAGCAGCGCCCGCTGTCCGCCGGGGTCTGCGCGGGGATCGCCGGGGTCTGTTACTACCTCTGCATTCCGGCCGCGATCGCGCTCCTGGTGTGGGCGTGGATGCGCGGCGGTGCGAGATCGGCCGCGCGATTCGCCCTGGGCGGTCTTCCGCTCGGAGCGCTGCTGATCGCGTATCACGCCGTCTGCTTCGGCTCACCGTTCGTTACGTCGTTGGAGGTGAGCAAAGGGTTCACCGAGCAGGGATTGCTTTTCGGAGTGTTCCGTCAGCCCTCGCTCGAGGCGCTTTGGGGGCTGACGTTCGACGACTACCGAGGCCTCTTCTTCATCTCGCCCGTGCTGCTGCTCGCATTCATCGGTGCGTTGCGGATGAGGCACCGTGAGGCGGCGGTCATCGGGGCGATCGTGGCCTTCTTCTTCCTGGCGATCTCGAGCTTCAATCAATGGCATGGTGGATGGGCCTTCGGACCGCGCTATCTGATTCCGATCGTGCCCTTGCTCGCCGTGCCCATGTGCTACCTGCGTGGTCGTGTTTTCGGTCTCACGGGTCTCGGGCTGGGCGTGTTCTCGTTCGGTATTCAGCTCGTGGCGACGGCCGTGAACCCAATGCCCAGCAGCCGGATCCAGAAGCCCGTGCAGCACTACCTCCTTCCAAGGTTCGTGGCCGGAGAGACCTCACTCAACATGCAAACGATCGACGAACGCGCGCCGCACCGGCGATACGCGCGTGGGTCGCTGCAGTCGGCGTGGGCGAGCTTCAACATCGGCGAACTGCTCACAGGTCCGTCGAGCACCACGTCCGTTCTGCCGATCCTGGTCTGGATCGTGGCCGGCAGTGCGCTGCTCGCACGCAGGGCAGCGGTTCCATGACGGACCGGCGCCTCTCCGTCGCGCTTTTCGTCCTGACGTTCGTGACCTACGCCTGGTTCTTCAATGGCGGCGGGTGGAACCAGAATGCGCAATTCGATCTCGCCCGTGCCGTCGTGGAGCGGCAGACGCTGCACGTCGACGGCTATCGCGTGAACACAGGCGACATTTCATGGACGGCCGGTTCCGGCGAATGGCATGCGTACATCAACAAGCCGCCGGGTGTGTCGTTTCTCGCCGCGATTCCGTATGCGCCCGTCTACGCGATCGAGAGCGCCCTGCACGTTCCGGTCGATTCGTGGTTCTGGACTACGGTGAACGCCTGGATCGTGACGATGCTCACCTGCGGAGTGACCGGCGCGCTGATTCCTGTCCTTTTGTTCCAATACGGACGGCGCACCGGCGCGTCGCCTGGCGTTGCGGCCGGCGTCGCCCTGGCCATCGCGTTCGGCACCATCGCTTTCCCGTTCGCAACGATGCTCTTCGCGCACGTACCGGCGGCCTTTTTCCTGCTGCTGGCGTTCGTATGGCTCGACGAGAGGCCGCTGCTCGCGGGAATGGCAGCGGGCATTGCCGGGCTCTGTTTCTACATCTGCATTCCTGCAGCGGCCGTGCTTTTCCTGGGCGCCTGGGTGCGCTCACACAGGAACGCGCTCCGCTTCGCCCTGGGCGGTATTCCCTTCGGCATCCTCCTCGGCATCTATCAGCAACTCTGCTTCGGCTCGCCGTTCGTGACGTCCGTCGAAACGAGCACGGGCTTCACCGAGAAGGGATTGCTGTTCGGCGTCTTCCGTCTGCCGGAGTGGCAGGCGCTGTGGGGTCTGACGTTCAGTGAATATCGTGGACTGTTCTTCGTCTCGCCGGTGCTGCTGCTGGCGCTCATCGGCGCGGGCGTGATGGTGCACGCACGACGCCGCGAGCTGCTGATGCTGGTGACCATCGTCGCCGTCTTCCTCTTTGCCATCGCAAGCTTCAACGGCTGGAGCGGCGGCGCGTCCTTCGGGCCTCGCTACCTGCTGCCGGTCATCCCGCTGCTCGCCATTCCAATGCTCTTCGTCCCGCGGCGCGCACTGGCACTCCTCGGCGCACCGCTCGCCATCGTGTCTTTCGCGATGCAGCTCATGGCCACCGCCGTCCATCCGATGTCCGACGCGGAGATCCGCAAACCGGTGCAGGCGAACGCCGCGGAGCTCATGGCGGGGAACACGTCGACGAACACGCAGGCCATGGACGAGCTGATTCCGCACCAGCAGCACGCGCGAGGCTCACACGAGGCGGTCTGGGCCAGTTTCAACGTAGGGGAACTGTTTGTCGGCGCGTCGAATCCGGCGTCGGTGATTCCGATCGCGCTGTGGGTGATCGTGGGAAGCGCGCTGCTGATGAAGCGCGCGCATCCGCCTTCCTGAGCATCGTTTTCCCGTTGTCGGTTGTCCGTTGCCTGCACGGCAGCGAGGCGCCAGGGGCGCAGACCAGCGACGACCGGCGACAGCGGTGCTAGAGGCCTTGAGAGTCAAAACTCATCGCAGATGAGTCAAGTTTCTTCAGGAGCGCCGAGTCGCCCATCGAGATCCTTCTCCCCCGCGCACGGGGGAGAAGGTGCCGAAGGCGGATGAGGGGCACTCTGTGGCCGCCGGCTGGCAGTAGAAGTCGGCGAT
>JANMSA010000922.1:0-30567 GCA_031388865.1 Acidobacteriota bacterium
ACCGATAACCGATAACCAGCAACCAGCAACCAGCAACCAGCAACCAGCAACCAGCAACCAGCAACCAGCAACCAGCAACCAGCAACCAGCAACCAGCAACCAGCAAGCAGTGGACCACTTACCCAGCAACGAGCAGCGATCCGCGCAACGCATCCGCCAGCTTTTCGTACTCGCCGAACTGGTTGTAGATCGCTGCGCTGACGCGCAGGATTCGCTTCGGTACCTGCGGCCAGGGGTTGATCGGGACTTCGATGCCATGGTCGAAGAGCAGGTGATCCTGAAGAGCATCGCCGGCCAGCCACGGTGCCTCCGTGAGCGTGCTGTCGGGGAGCGGCACGCTGGCCATCGCGCCGAGCATGGCATCGGGTGCTGGCTTTTCAATCTGCAGCGTGTCGCAAAGCAGGTCGCGAGCGCGCAAGGCCAGACCGCGATTGCGCCCCATGACCTCGTCCCAGCCGCCGGGGAGCAGAGAGCCGACGAAGCGGAGCGCATGCGGGACGCACAGCCAGGCGCTGGGATCGAACGTGCCGGTCCAGTCGAACTCGAGCAGGTAGCGGCTGCGGTCGCGTCGCGCTGCGTTTGCGCCGTGGCTGATGGCCGCGGGGTGAACGCTGGCGCGCCGGTTCTCGTGCACGTACAGAAAGGCGGCGCCTTTCGGCGCACAGGCCCACTTGTGCAGGTTGCCGGTGTAGTACGCAGCACCGATGGCGCGGACATCGAGCGGCAACAGTCCCGCCGCATGCGCGCCGTCGATCAGGGTGTCGATGCCGCGCCTGCCCAGCTCCCGGACAATCTGCTCGACCGGAAAAATGAGCGCAGTCTGACTGGTCACGTGATCGATGAGGAGAAGGCGGGTGCGGTCCGTGACTTTTTCCAGGACCCGTTCCAGGACGATATCCGGGGAGGAGATCGGGAACGGCACGTCGACTTCGACGATCTTCGCTCCGCTGATCGCAGCGACGTAGTCCAGCGCGTTGCGACAGGCGTTGTACTCCTGCGTCGTCACGAGCAGCTCGTCGAACTTGTCGAGGTCCAGGGAGCGCAGAACGGCGTTGACGCCTGCTGTGGCATTGGGAACGAACACCAGACCCGCAGCATCCGCGCCGAGGAAAACCGCCAGCTCCGCACGCGCCGCATCCAACAGCGGTTCCAGCTCGCGAATGAAGAACCGGACCGGCTCGCGCTCCATCTGTGCGCGGTACTCGCTCTGTCTTTCGAGGACCACGCGCGGCGTCGCCCCGAACGAGCCGTGGTTCAGGAACGTGACGGAGGGATCCAGCGTCCAGTGCTGCTTCACGCCTCGATCATATCCGTGAGCCGGCGCACTCCTTCCGCAAACGTCTCCGTGGGTGTGAGGAGTGAGACGACCAGAAACCCCTCCGCCGCGAAGTCGAAAAAGTAGCCTGGCTGCACAATGACGCCGCGCCTCAGGAGTGCGAGCGCGAGCTCCTCGTCCGAGAGAATGCGAGGGACGCGAAGGACCGCCGACCACCCTCCTTCGACGGGGAGCAGATTCATGGATGGCTTCATCTGCGTACGCAGCATGTGCAGGTTCTGGCGCGTGCGCCGCGAGATGGCCTCGCGAATGCGCGGTGCGATGCGCAACAGCTCGGGCACCGCCATCTGCACCGGCGTGGCCACGGACAGGAAGCTGTCCGCGATCAGCTCCAGCGCATCCAGCGCCTGACGCTTGCCCGGCCCTCCCACACGGATCCAGCCGAGCTTGAAGTGCGGAAGGCCGGCGGACTTCGACAGACCGCCCAGGGTGAAAGTAAGCAAGTCCTCCCGGAGGAAAGTGCTGCCGCTCCCCTCGATGGGGTAGGGGAGGAACACCTCGTCCGAGATGATTGGAATCCCGTGCGCTGCGAGCGCGGCCTGCTCGGGCGGCGTCACGAACGATCCCGTCGGATTGTTCGGATTCACTACGACGATGGCCCGTGTTCGCGGCGGCACCGTCACGTTCTGAATCTCCCAGCGCCGCTGAAACTCGAGCGGGAACGACTGCAGCTCGACGGACTCCATCGAGGCGAGATGCTCGATCAGCGGATACGAAGGCGCGGGAGTGAGCACGACATCACCCGGGTCGGTGAGGAGCTTGAAGAGGAACGAGTAGGCCTCGCTCGTCGAGGCAGTGAGCAGCAGGTCATCGGGATCGCAGCCGAGCTCCGCACCGAGCGCCTCCCGGGCCGACGGGATCCCGCGTGGATGGGGATCGTACGAGGCGCGCGCCCCACGAGCGAGGGCTTCCGCCAGCTCGTCTTCGGGGTAGGGGATGCCGGCGCGAGTGGGATTGGATTCGGTGAGGTCGAGCAGCGGCCCTTTGTGCCTGCGGCGCTCCAGCGTCAGGCGGTTGACGGGTGGAGACCATTGCGCGCGCCGGGAGAACACGTGCGGTCATCTTATTCTGAGGCGCGTGACACAGTCTCACAGGTTCACAGCCTCACAGGTTCACAGTCTCACAGGTTCTGAGTCTCACAGAGTCGTGCTACGCCTCGATGAGACTGTAGCTATGAGACTGTGAACCTATGAGACTGTGAATCTATGAAGCCTGTGAACCTATGAGGCTCCACAGGAGTGGCCCGCTGCGGCCACGATACTCGCGCGGTCAGCGGGTCGCGACTCCGGAACGGCTGCGATGGCCTGACGGAACGTTGCCCTGGCCTCCTCGCAGTTGCCGCGCGCGGCGAGGATGCGCGCCAGCGTGTCGAGGCGCATCCAGGGGTCGGGGGCTCTGGTGAGCGCGGCCTTGCGCGCGAGCGGTTCGGCTTCCTCCACGCGCTTTTGCTCGAACAGCAGCCAGGCGAGGTTGTTGAGCGTATCGGCAGCATCCGGATCGAGTTCCAGCGCTTTCCGGAATGCCATCTCGGCTTTCTGTGCGTGTCCTGCACGCATCTCGGTGTTGCCGAGGTTCGTCCAGGCGAGGAGCGAGCGTGGATCTTTGTCGAGGATTTCGCGATACGTCCGGGCCGCGATGTCGAGCTTCCCTTCCTCTTCCTGCTGCACCGCCAGGCGCAATGCGTTCGCGTTCGGGTCGGCGGGGCGGATCACCACGGTCGCGTATCGGGTCGGTTTCCAGGCGGGCTCGATGCGTTCCAGCCTCGCCCAGCGCGACTTGCCGTCACCAAACTGCGTGCGGTACAGCCCGTGCTCCGGATCGTGACCGTCGATCACGATGTAGTGGAAGAAGTCATACCCCTTTCCCGGTGCCTGGATGACCTGCAGCATCAGGATCACGGGGCGTTGATCGCGCAATTCCGCGTCGACGAGGCTGGCGTCACCGGTAACGAGGTTTGCGTCGAAGCCGCGCTCGCGAGCAGCGAGCACGAGGTCGATGGAGAGCACTCCGCCGCGAGTCTTCGGCAGCTTCGTGTCCCACTCGGCCATGGAGATGGGATCGCCGTAGTGTTGCAGGACGGAGGAGAGGGCGCCTGCGCCGCACGACTTGATGTCCCACTTCTGCATGGGCACGTTCTCGATGACGTTCGCCGCTGCCGTTGGTGCGTGCGAGCGGGGCGTCCAGTAGACGCACGAAGTCATCAGGAGGGCCGCGGGGAGCAGAAAAACGAGATGGGCGAGCGCCTGACGCGCTCGCCCCTTTTCCCCGAGGCGGTTCGCGCGCCGGGAATCTCGCATCAGAAGGTGCATTGCTACGCCAGAGCGACGACGAGGATCAGCGCGGCCAGTGCGCCGATGCCGATCCAGATCCACTCCTGGCGAGTGAGGCCGGCTGCCTGAAGCTGCTCGAGGTTCTGCGACAGCTGATGAAGGTCCTGCGCGGACATCTTCGCGAGGCGGCTGTCCACCTCTTGCTGGGTAAACCCATTGGCCGCGAGGACGGCCGCGACCTGGTCATTGGCGGCGACTTCGCGCACCAGGGTCAGATCGGCATCACGGGACTCCAGGCTCTGGTTCGCTGCCGTCTTGGACGGAGCAGGACCGGCGAGGACAGGAATCGCCGCAAAGGTAACCAGAAGACAAACCACGGTGAAGAGTGCGGGTCTCGACAAACGTTTGGACACGAACAGCCTCCTTATTTTTCGGCGCTTCCGCTCGGCGACGCGCCGCTCGGATAGCTTCCATTCTCCCCCGGAGCACGTAGCGTGCCGGGCCCGCGGTGGTGGTTGCTGAAACGTATGTTGTCGGTTGTCGGTTGTCAGTTATCTGCGCGTTCTGGGCCTCAGGGAAACGATGCTGTTTCTGGTTGGTGGTTGTCCGCGTCGTCTCGCCCGGAACGGCAACTCCCAGACAACTGACAACTGACAACCGACAACACCCCCGACGCTATACTCACCAACTCGCGAGAAACACGATGATCCGCTTCGAAGACATCCTCGACCGCGTCGAGTCCTACAAAGCGGACTTCGACGAGGAGCTGCTGCAGAAGGCGTACATCTTTTCTGCGCGGGAGCATCGTGGGCAGATCCGGAGCTCGGGCGAGCCTTACCTGATCCATCCGCTGAACGTCGCGTACATCCTCGCGGACATGCGGCTCGACGAGACATCCATCGCCGTCGGGCTGCTGCACGACGTGCTCGAGGACACGCTCACCACGAAGGAGACCCTCGAGGAGCTCTTCGGCGAGCAGGTGGCCGGGCTCGTGGACGGGGTGACGAAGATCTCGCGCTACGCCTACGTGTCCAAGGAAGAACAGCAGGCCGAGACCTTCCGGAAAATGCTGCTGGCGATGGTCTCCGACCTCCGCGTCGTGCTGGTCAAGCTGGCGGACCGCCTCCACAACATGCGCACGCTGCAGTTCCTCCCGGAGGAGAAGAGGCTGGCCGTGGCGAAGGAGACGATGGAGATTTACGCGCCCATCGCCAACCGGCTGGGAATGGGGAAGGTCAAGGCCGAGCTCGAGGACCTGGCCTTCCGTTTCCTTCACGCGCGCGAATCCGACGAACTGCGCAAGGCAGTGGAAGAGAAGATCGCCATGTCCGGCGTGGTCGTGGAACGCATCCAGGACACGCTCGGGCAGAAACTGAAGGAGAACGAGATCGAGGGAGAGGTGTTCGGCCGCCTCAAGTCGGTGTACTCGATCTGGTCGAAGCTGCGCCGGCAGGACATCGACATCGGGCAGCTCTACGACTATCTCGCCTTCCGCATCATCACGCCCAGCGTCAAAGACTGCTACGCCGCCCTGGGCATCATCCATCAGATGTGGCGTCCGGTCCCCGGCCGGATCAAGGACTACATCGCGATGCCGAAGCCGAATTTCTATCAGTCCCTCCATACGACGGTCGTCGCCGAGAAAGGGCAACCCTTCGAGGTGCAGATCCGCACCCGGGAGATGGACCTGGTCGCCGAACAGGGCATCGCCGCGCACTGGAAGTACAAGGAAGGGCGGGTGGGCGCGCATCCCGACGACCAGAACTTCCTCTGGCTCCGGCAGGTTGTGGAGTGGCAGCACGAGATCAAGGACCCACGTGTATTCCTGAACTCGCTGAAGATCGATCTCTATCCGGACGAGGTCTATACCTTCACACCGAAGGGCGATGTGTTCGCGTTCCCGCGAGGTGCGACACCGCTGGACTTTGCGTTCCGCATTCATACGGATGTCGGCAGCCACTGCATCGGAGCCCGTGTGAACGGGAAGCTCGTGCAGCTCAAAACGCAACTGAAGAACGGCGACATCGTCGAGATCGTGACCAGCCCGGGCCAGACGCCCAGTCGCGAGTGGATCAACATGGTCGCGACTTCCCGCGCGAAGCACAAGATCCGGCACTGGCTGAACACCGAGCAGAAGCACCGCTCGGTCGAGCTGGGGCGGAAGCTCATCGAGCGCGAGGCCAAGCGGTACAAGGTGCAGTGGCGGAAGCTGGTCGCGGAGAACGCGCTCGACGGGGTGCTCTCGGAGCACGGTCTGCCTCGTCTCGACGACCTCTACGCGGACGTCGGGTACGGGAAGATCGCGGCGCGGTCGCTCGTGGAGCGTTTCGTCACCGACGAGCAGAAGGAGAAAGGACCCGCAGCCGAGGCGGGCGTGATCGAACAGGCGGTCCGGAGGTTCTTCCCCTTCTCGTCGACGGCGACCATCAAGGTCAAGGGCTACGACGACCTGCTGACCTATCTCGCGAAGTGCTGTAACCCGCTGCCGGGCGAACGGATCCTGGGGTACGTGACACGCGGCAAAGGCGTGGCCGTGCACAGCAAGAATTGCCCGAATGTGAAGAACCTCATGTTCAACGCGGACCGGGAGATCGGCGTGGAGTGGGCAGACCAGCGTCAGTCGCAGTTCCACATAGAGCTGGAGATCCTCATGGAGGATCGCCAGGGAATCCTCGCCCGCGTGATCTCCACGATCTCGAACATGAAAACCAACATCCGCCAGATGGAGACCCGCACCGGCGACGGGAAAGCGACGACCGACCTCGTGCTGGAGATCGCGGATCTCAAGCATCTCGAGAAAGTGACGCGCTCGCTGAGCGGCGTCGAGGGCGTGCTGCGCGTCGACCGCAAGTACAACATTCGACACGCCACCGCCTGATATCGTCCCTGCCGTTGTGTTGTCAGTTGTCAGTTGTCGGTGAGTCATGGCCGGAGCGGCTGGGGCGCGGGCTGCGCTCCCCTGATCCGGCCCGTCCTGGCAGCAATGGGAGCATTCACGTCTGGACTGCTGCCGCTCTGGACCGCGGCAGGTGTGGTGAGGACGGTGTCGAAGCAGGACTCCCGGACAACTGACAACTGAGAACCGACAACCCTCAGAACCGAATCGCGGAAAACCGCCGCCAATCGCCAACCGCGCTCACGCAATCGCGTAGAGACCAGCCGCCAACCCAAGGACGACGCCAGCCGCGATCTCCACGGGAGTGTGGCGCCCCAGACGCCAGCGTGACCACGCCAGAGTCGCGACCAGAGGGAAGGTCAAGGCGGGGGACCAGGGGTAGGCTCTCACCAGGATCACCGCGCAGTAGGCGGCGAACATCATGTGCAGCGAAGTTTTCAGGAAGCGGTTGCCGGCGAGGCCGATGACGAGGACGACCGCGACCGCCAGCATCCCACGCGTTAACGCGGGAGGCGCGTCGATGAAGACGGTGGTGAGAATCAGGAGGGGGATGGCCACCCAGTAGAGCCCGGAACGCTGGTCACGCCGGGAGACGTCGAAATCGCTCCAGACGCCGCGGCGGACGTTCCAGACGATCACGGCCGTCATGGGCAGGAGCGTGATCAGTGTCAGGATCGCGGTCCAGCGCAGGTTCCCTGTCGCGAGAGAGACAGCGACGGGGACGAGGACGAATGGATGCGCGGCCGCGGAGACGATCCGCGCCAGGCGCAAGTCACTCATTTTGTTGGGGAAACTGGAGGCAGCGGGCGGGCGCCCGCCGCTCCACTACCGCGCGGCTTTCTTGACTGCGCCGGAGCGGATGCAACGGGTGCATACCTGCATCCGCTTCACCGCCGACCCGATCAGGACGCGCACCTTCTGCAGGTTCGGCATCCAGCGCCGGCTGGAAACATTGTGCGCATGGCTGACCCGGTTTCCGAACACCGGGGCCTTGCCGCAGACTTCACACATCTTGGCCATGATTGAACTCCCTCAAATTTACGAAAGGCTGTCGATTCTAATCAACGGACGGTCCCGACGCAAGCCGATCCGTGCAAAGGCGCGCAACCGAACCACTTACCTAAATCCTGTACAGTTGACACCAAAAATTAAACGTTGTAATTTCGCTTCACCTTTTCTACATCCTGGGCGTCGGTGAGAAGTGAGTGTGAGATGGAGTGGGGTGAGCGGTGTTCTTCTCAAAGAGCAAAAACGTAGTCGGTCTTGACATCGGTTCCTCAGCGATCAAGCTTGTCGAGCTGAAGGAGAAGAAGGGCGGAAGCTACGCTCTCGTCAAGCTCGGATCTGAGCGCCTGTCTCCCGAGGCCATCGTCGATGGCTCCATCATGGATTCCTCCATGGTGGTGGAGACGATCCAGCGGCTGAACACGGACCAAACCGTCAAGAATTCCAATTACGCGACCTCGCTTTCCGGGCATTCGGTGATCATCAAGAAGATCACCTTGCCGGCTTTGTCGACTGTGTAGCTTGAGGAGTCGATCCTGTGGGAAGCCGAGCAGTACATCCCCTTCGACATCAACGACGTGAACCTCGATTACGTTCCCCTGACGGCTCCAGGGTCGGGGGACAACATCGTTGTGATTCTGGTCGCGGTGAAGAAAGATAAGATCAACGACTACACGTCGGTGATCAGCCAGACCGGAAAGCTGCCGGTGCTCGTGGACGTCGACGCGTTCGCGCTGCAGAACGCCTACGAGGTCAACTACGACGTCGAGGACGGCCGCGTGCTGGCTCTGGTCAACGTGGGAGCGTCGGTGACGAATGTAAACGTCCTGTCCGGCTCCACCTCGATGTTCTGGCGCGACATTACCTTCGGCGGCAACCAGTACACCGACGCCATTCAGCGCGAGCTCAGCCTCTCGTTTGAGCAGGCTGAGGAGCTCAAGCGCGGCAAGCCGGTGGCGGACTACACCATCCAGCAGGTCATCCCAATCCTCAACTCGGTGTCTGAGGACTTCGCGGGCGAGCTCCGCAAGACGCTCGACTTCTTCACCGCCACCTCGGGTGCCGAGCGCGTCGACGAGATCGTTCTCGCGGGCGGCGGCTCGGGTGTGCTCAACCTCGACGCAATCCTGCGGGACAAGTTCGGCATTCCGGTGTCGATCATCGATCCGTTCCGAAAGATCACCGTAGACGAGACCCAGTTCAACCCCGAGGATCTGGCCGAGATCGGGCCGAGCATGGCAATCGCCGTGGGCTTGGCCATCAGGAAGTTGGGGGACGCTTGATCAAAATCAATCTGGTGCGGGAAGGGCGGGCGGTCCGTGGCGCAGGCGCCGCGCCAGCGGCGTCGTCGGTGGGTTCGACGGCGGGCGGCTCCAATCTCAACAACATTCTCGTCGTGGGCTTGCTCGTTCTGGGCACGCTGGCAGCGCTCACCTACTGGTTCCTTCTCAAGCGCTCGCTTGATGAAAAGAAGGAGATTGCCGCAGATCGCAGGGTGGAGGCGCAGAAGCTCGAGGCGATCATCAAGGAAGTCGAGGATTATCAAAAGCGGAAGGACGGCCTCCAGAAGCGCATCGACCTGATCAACCAGCTCAAGCAGAATCAGAAGGGGCCGGTGCGGATCATGGATCAGATCAGCCGCAACCTCCCCGATCTGGTCTGGCTCGACCGGATGGAGATCAACGCCGGTCGCATCAGCCTGACGGGACGTGCCTTGAACCCGAACGCGGTAGCGCTCTTCGTGGAGAACGTGTCCAAGGATCCGTACTTTGAAGAGCCTCAGCTGGGGACGCTGGCCCAGATGACCAAGGAGCCGGTGGTTTACTCATTCGACATGAATTTCGCGTTTTCTTACACGGCGAAAGCAGCTCCGGGGACAGTGCCGGAACCGCCGCCCGCAACAGCAACGCAGACGACCACTCAGCAGTAAGCGTGTAGCAGCAGGAGAAGTTCGATGGCTCTGACTTTGGACGACAAGCCGTGGTGGATGGGGTTGGTGGTGGGGCTCGTCCTGGCGGGAGCCGTTCTCTACGCGGTCGAGTCGATGCTGGTGAAGGAAATCAAGGCCAACATCGTCACGGTGGACAACGAGATCGCGGAGCTGGAGAAAAAGATCCAGCAGGGGCGCGCAGCGGAGCGCAAGCTTCCGCAGTTCCGGGAGGAAGTGAAGCGCCTCGAGCTCGAACTGGAGAAACTGCGCCGCATCCTCCCGTCGACTCGCAATACCGACGAGATCATCAAGAAACTCAAGTCCCTGGTCGACCAGGGGGAGTTCACGCTCAACCGCCTTTCGTTCCCTCCGCTGGGACAGAGCTCCAGTGACCCTTATGTGGAGTGGCCGATCGACGTTGCGATCAACGGCCGGTACCACGACCTGGCCATTCTGTTCAACCGGCTCGCCAACTTTTCGCGCATCATGAACGTGGAAAACATCCGCATCAACGGCCTGGGCACCCAGGATCGAGAGACGATCTCCTCGGAGTTCGTCGCCAAGACGTTCGTTTATGTCGAGCCGGCGAACACCCCGCCTCCCGCGGGTGAGCCGAAGCCGGGAGGAGCGCAGTAATGGTCAGGATGCGCAGTTTCGGCGTTTCGGTGCTCATCGTCCTGGCTGCGGTGGCGAGCGTGCTCGCTCAGGCGCCGGCCGCGACCAGCACGACCGGCACTACGACCACCGGGGCGGACGTCCAGAAAACGCTCGAGGAGATCCTCGAGGAGCCGACGACGACCGATACGTACCGCTACGACCCCCAGGGCCGGCGCGATCCGTTTCGCTCGCTGGTCGGGCCCGCGCAGAGGCCTGACACGGGGACGCGCCCGCCGGGGATCGCGGGATTCATGATCGATGAGATGAAGCTGCAGGGCATCTTCAAGACCCGCGGGGCCATGACGGCCATGATCAGCGGCCCTGACAATAAGGGATACTCCCTGAAGGTCGGGGAGAAGGTGCTCGACGGGGAAGTGATCCGCATTACCGATACATCGGTGGTGTTCCGGCAGGAAGTGAACGATCCGACTCGCATCGAACGATTCCGCGAGGTCGTCAAGGATCTGTCGCCGGCGTCGAAGAGGTGAGTGGAGCGTTGTGCAGGTCCTTGGGCTGCGAGTGGAGGGTGAGATGGTGAAGGTGGGAAGTATGAAAAGAGCCAAGCGAATCCTGCTGATCGGCGGCGTGCTCGTGTTGAGCGCCACGGCGGCCGATGCGCGGTTGTGGGGCCGCAAGGTGAACAAGCCTGCCGCCATCGCCATCGCCACCGTGCCCAGCCCAATCGTCCTCACGGCGGTGGATGTCGACGGTTCCCGGGTCGTTCTCCGGACCAGCGGCGCGCCCGCATACACCTCCTACAGCCCCTCTCCAGGGGTCTTCGTGATCGACTTGACCGGCACCAGCCGTGACGTTGCGGCCATCGTTCCTGCGCTCCTGCCGCCGGCCGTGACCTCGCTCTCCGCCGACGAGGTGGTCGAGATGGGCACGCGGCTGACTCGGGTTACTATCCGGTTCGCCGAATCGCTCAGCCCGGAGATCTCCGCCATCGACAGAGGTGTGGTGATCGCCGTACCAGCGACGGCGATCCCGATTGAGACTGCCGCGGCGCCGGTCGAGATTCTGCCCGCAGTCATCGCGCTCGAGCCTCACCTCACGGCCGAGCCGGTAGCAGAACCGACAGAGGAGCCGCTGACGGCGACTGCGACGGAAGTCGCGGAGCCCCAGGCACGAGTCGAAGAAATCGCGCTTCCACGTGCGCGCGCCGTCCGGAGCATCGCCGCCGGCACCAGCGATGGACGCGTCGAAGTGAAGATCGCTGCCGACGGGAAGCTCCAGTACAAGTCGTTCCTTCTCGAG
Source organism: Acidobacteriota bacterium (assembly GCA_031388865.1). GTDB lineage: Bacteria > Acidobacteriota > Thermoanaerobaculia > Gp7-AA8 > Gp7-AA8 > QHVT01. The sequence goes on from JANMSA010000922.1 coordinate 11,352, forward strand.
AACCCGTCGCGTCTGGTCATCGACCTTCAGGGCGTGAAGAACTCCGTCGTCAGAAACAACGTCACCATCGCAGACGACGTCGTGAAAGGCGTGCGGATCGCGCAGTTCCAGCCGACCGTGGCTCGTGTGGTCGTGGACCTCGCTCACAAGACGGAGTATGAGATTCGTGCAGACGGAGAGTCGCTGCACGTGCTCTTCCCTCAGACCTATGCAGATGCAGGTCCGGTGTCGCCTGCACCGGCTGCCGTCATTTCCAGATCGCAACCGAAGGCCGTGGCCGACGCGCCTGCAACGAAGCCGGCTGGCAGGACTCCAGCCGTCGCGGATGACCTCCCGGCCAGCGTACCGATCATCGCGGAGAACGTTCCACAGGCCGCGCCGGCCTGGAAGATGCCCGAGGCGCCGCGGAAACAGTCTGCGTCGCGAGGCGCGCGCAAGGTCATCAACGCGCCGGTCGATCAGGCTCCACCGGTCGCGCCCCCCCGTCAGGAAGACGTCTTCAGCAGCGCGGTGGTCCCCCCGGCGACGCAGCAAGCCGCCCAGCCGCCGCCCGGGCAGGCCGGCCAGTCCCAATCCGGGATGCCGCAGAATCTCTCCGGGACGCGCACGCTCAGCGGCGGGCCGCGGGTGTTCAACGGTGAGCCGCTGTCGCTGAATCTCAAGGACGCCGATCTCAAGGACGTGTTGCGCACCTTCGCCGACCTCACTGGTCTGAACATGGCCATCGACCCGGGCGTAGGCGGTTCGGTGACGGTCGACTTCGTCGACGTGCCATGGGATCAGGCGCTGGATATCATCCTCCGGCAGAACAGCCTCACGTACACCCTCGAAGGGAACGTGATGCGCATCGGCACCGTGGACCGCATCGCGGCGGAGACCGCTGCGTCGCGCCGTCTCGCCGAGGAGGAGCGCCTCAACGTTCCTCTGACCACGCTCAGCTTCAAGCTCTCCTACGCACGCGCGGCCGACGTGGCCGCATTGTTGCGCGACATCGCCTCACCGCGTGCGCGCATCATCATGGACGTGCGCACGAATCAGCTGGTCATCAGCGAAGTGCCGCAGTACCTGCAGACGATGCAGAACCTCATTGCCACGGTGGACATCCCGAACCGTCAGGTGATGATCGAGGCGCGCATCGTCGAGAGCTCGCGCACGTTCCGGCAACAGTGGGGCGTGGATATCGACTTCGGCGGCATCCTCGACCCTGCGGTCGGCACGGGTACGGGACTGGTGTTCCCCAACCGTGTTGGCTTCCGCGGCGGCCCGTTCAACTTCGGCGGCGCGGCGGCGCCGCTTCTGACTCTGAACTTCCTCGACGTCCTCGGCGTCTTCGACCTCGACGTGACGCTGCGCGCCGCGGAGAGCGTCGGCTACATCAAGGTCATCTCCGCACCGCGAGTGACCACCCAGGACAATACGCCCGCCGAAATCCAGAGTGGTTTCCAGATTCCGTACCAGACCCGTGTGAACTTCACCACCACCGTTGCATACCTCGATGCCACGCTGCGGTTGTCGGTGACGCCTCAGATTACAGAGGCCGGCACAGTGATCATGGACATTTCGGTGCAGAAGAACGAGCCGGCCGAAGGTCTGGCCCTCGTAGGGGCGGCGGGAACGCCGCTCAGCACCCGGCGCGCCGCGACGCGAGTCATGGTTCGCGACGGCGGTACGGCCGTCATCGCGGGGATCTTCCAGACTCGCGACAACAACGCCCAGAGCCGCATTCCGATCCTGCATCAGATCCCGATCATCGGGAATCTGTTCAAGACCCACAGCATCAGCACAGACCATGACGAACTGCTCATCTTCATCACACCGCGTATCGTGAGAATATGAGTCGCGGGAGGGGGCGTATGAGAACCATCCGAACGACTTTCAACATTGCGGTGCTTGCTCTCGCAGCAGTTGTGACGGGCTGCAGCGGTGAGCTCACCGACAACGCTTCCCCCGTCCAGCTCATCGCGACGAACACCCAGAACCTGCAGATCATCGACCTGGCACCCGGCAGCACAAACTGCAACCAGAACATCGGCACGATCAACCTGCGTGTTGTGCCGAAACGGCCGGACGTTTCGACGAATGCCACGCAGGTTCGAGTCACGCGCTACAGGGTGTCTTATCAGCGCACCGACGGCGGGCGGCTGGTTCCGGCGGCGTTCGTCCGTACCATGGACACGCTGATTGCCGTGGGCAGCGCGGCAGACGTGAGCTCGTTTCTGGTCGTGGAGCCGGACGCTCTCTCGCAGGCGCCATTCGCGGCTCTGCTGCCGCAGAACGGCGGACGTGACCCGGATACGGGAAGGCCGATTGTAAAACTGGATGTGACCGTGGAGCTCTTTGGCGAGACGCTTGGCGGCGATCGGGTCTATGACTCGACTCGCTTTCCGCTCGACTTCTGCTTCGACTGCGGCGGATGCGACTGACGTTGCTGCCGCTCTGAATAGAGCGGGGCGCGCGGTCGCCGGATGGGGGTAGACATGAGAAAGTTCAGAGAGCGGAAATCGTGGATCGTACTGTTTGCGGTCCTTCTTCTGTTCGCAGCATGCAAAGGTGAGACTCCAACCGCGCCCCCTCCGGGCGGCGGCGTACCCCCGGGCGGCACCCCGCCACCCTCTGGTGTCAACCTGACGCTGACGACCACCAACAGCAATCCGCTGGTGGACTCGACGGTCACCATCACCGCCGCGGCCACCCTGGACGGGAATCCTGTTCCGAACGGAACGGCGGTGGAGTTCACCTCGAATGGTGGCACCCTGACCGGCGGGGGGACCGCTGTGCTTCGCACGACCACGAGTGGCTCCGCGACGGTCACCCTGACGTCCAGCAGCGCGGGGGTGATTCGCGTCTCTGCGACCGTCAACAACGTGACCCGGACCATCGACATCACCTTCCAGGCGCGGCCCATTGTGGTCCCGCCGCCGAATACTGCTGCCACGATCACCTCGATCAGCCCGAACGTCGGCAGGCCGGCCGGCGGTGAGGTCATCCGCATCACCGGCACCAATTTCAAAGCCCCGGTGCGCGTGCTGTTCGACGTCGGATTGCCGCTTCCCGTCGAGGGGTTCGTGGTGTCGGTCACGGACACGGTCATCGAAGTGATCACCCCCCCCGTGAATCTCGGCACCGGGCAGCAGCTCGCGGTGGACGTCATCGTCCTCACGCAGGCGGGCACGACGACCGAACAGCGCCTCGAAAGGGTGGACGGTTTCACCTACCGCAATCTGCAGCTGACACCGATCATCTCCACGGTCACGCCGAACTCCGGGCCGGTGATCGGCGGCACGCGTGTCACCATCATCGGCGAAGGCTTCCAGCAGCCGGTCCAGGTTCTGTTCAACACCGCTGAAGCACGGGTGCTGAACATCACCTTCAACCAGATCCTCGTAGAGACGCCTGCCGGACGTGACACCGCGCCCACAGGCTCCGGGACAGTCACAGGGCCGGTATCCGTCACAGTGCGGAACATCAGCTCCAACACAGTGGTGTCGCTCGATGCCGGCTTCCACTACAAGGCCGAGATGCAGATCACAGCGGCCGGGCCGACCGAAGGCCCGTTCACTGGCGGAACCCGCGTCCAGATCGACGGCATCGGGTTCATCGCGCCAGTTGCGGTCTCCATCGGCGGCGTGGCCGCACAGCCGATCTCCGTAAGCGGTACCAAGATCATCGCCCTCACCCCAGGTGTCGCGCTCGCGTCGTGTTCGGACGTTAGTGGGGTGATCAGTGTCACGAACATCGTCAACGGGGACACGGCCATCGGACCGAGCTTCATCTACCGCGTGCTGCGGCCGGTCATCATCTCGGTATCGCCGAACAACGTTCGCGGTGGCAACATCTCCATCACCGTACTGAACGCCATCGGCATTGACCGCCTGCGCCTGGGCGATACCAGTCTGATCATCACGTCCGCCACTGAGAATCCGGACGGAACCACGACGTTCGTGGCCACCGTTCCCACGACGCTCACCCTGGCTACACAAGCCTGTCCCGCGATCACTGGAGTGACGACGCCGATTCCTACGGCGTTCGACGTTGTGTACACCAGCGCGACCACCACCTGCTCGGACACGCTGCAGAATGGCGCGACGGTCATTCCCCCGATCAACACGCCGGTCGTGACGATCGTGCCAGCTACGTTCGGGCCTTTCGCGGCCAGGATCACACCGGCCACTCCGGGGAGCCCAGGTCCCCCAGTCGTGGCACCCACTCCCGCCTTCGCCACACCGTCCTCACCGCAGACGTTGACCGTGACCAACTCGGGGACCGGTACGCTGACGATCAACAGCGTGACGCCGGGCGTAGGATGCACGAACTTCACGATCTCGAACCCAACCACGCCCACGGGACTCGCGGCCTGCGATCCGTTCACCATCACCGCTGTCTACAACGGACAGGCGACCCCAGGCACCCAGCAGTGCACGGTCACGGTGAACACCAGCGCCGGCAATCGTACGCTGACTCTGACGGGTACTTCCCAATAGCGCAACCCCCACTTCTGTAGGCGAACCGCCCCCTTTGCGGGGCGGTTCGCGTCTGGTGCGGTTAGAATCCAGGTCCACGAATGGCACAACCGGCTTCGAGCCCCAAAATCGAGGAGCTGCGCTTCCGTCTGAAGACGGATCCGAAGAGCCGTCTCTTCTATCAGCTTGCCGAGGAACTGCGGCGGGCGGGTGGGGCTGCGGAATCTGAACAGGTTCTGCGCTCCGGCCTGAGCATCTACCCGACCTATCTCGCCGCGTGGGTGAGCCTCGGCCGCGTGCTCCGCGAACTGAAAAACGAAGACGGTGCCGTAGAAGCCTTGAGCACGGCCCTGCAACTCGATCCTGGCAACGTCGTCGCGGCACGGCTGCTGGCCGACGCGCACCTCGCTCTGGGGGACAAGCTCGAGGCGATCAAGAAGTACAAGCTCGTGCATGCGTTGATGCCCGGAGACGAGGAGCTCAAAGCAACGATCGAAGCGCTCGCCCGCGAATTGCATCCACCGCAACTCGCGCCCGAGCCGGTGCTGCAGGCTGAGCCCGCAATCCACGAATCCGATGTTGCAGCCGGCGAGGCCGGGTTGCCGGTTGCGGAGGCTTCGTTTTTCGAGGGCCCCCTGGCCGGGGAGTTACAACCCGAGGAGTCGCCCTTCGACAAGACCATGCCTCCTTTTGACCAGGGCACCCGCGATCTCGAGCCGATGCGTGCCGAGCACGAGGAGAGTCCTTTCGAGGAGCCTGCCGGCAACGCCCTCCTCGCCGTGTTCGAGCTCGAGCATCCCACGGGAATGCACATCGAAGAGGAGCCCGCGCCGGCCGGAGAGACGTCAACGGTGGAGGTGCCCGGCACCCTTGTATTCGACGAGGCTCGCGCTGAGGCGTCGCAGGGGGAGGAGCTCACAGACACCTCTACCATGGCGGATCTCTACGCCCGACAGGGGCTCCACAATGAAGCGCGGAACATTTACGAGAACGTGCTCGCACGCGATCCGGGCAATGAGGAAGTGCGTGCGAAGCTCGACGCGATCACTCCACGGGTCAACCCCAGCATCGACAGGCTCGAGCGGTGGCTGGCGAAGGTGTCGAGGAAGCAGGTGGGCAGTGTTTAAAGATGTGCTGACCGGCCTGCGCGACCGCATCGAGGGGGCGCTGGCAGCGAGTCTCATCGGACTGGACGGCATCGCCGTGGAGTCCATCGGCCACCGCGAGGTACCACTGGACGTCATGGGCGCGGAGTTCGGCAGCTTTGTGAAGTCGATCCGTCATTCGAACACAGAGCTGGACACGGGGGAGGTTTTGCAATTCTCGCTCGTGACCGAGAAATACATCACATTCCTTTCCGCCGTCACGACGGAGTACTACATCCTGCTCGTGCTTGGCCCCGATGGCAACTACGGACGGGCGAGATTCGAGCTGTCCAGGGCCAAAGTCCTGCTTCGCGACGAACTGATCTGAGGGGTAGCGTTTGAAATTTCAAGAGATTCTGGAACTCATCGACAAGGTCGCCGAACGCGGCATCCATTCCGTCGAGGTCGAGCAGTCGGGAACGAAAGTCAAGATCGAGGGCAAGACCTCGCAGCCGCAGGTGTTCCACGTCGGCGAGATGAGGGGCGACACGCCGTCGATGCCTTCAGCGACGCGCGCGGAATCTTCACCGGAGTCCGCGGAGTCGCGGGCAGCGACGGAGAAGAAGGCAGAAGAAGAGATCGAGGCCGGGCTGCACATCATCACCTCGCCGATCGTGGGGACGTTCTATCGCTCCGCAAGCCCCGAGTCGCAGTTGTTCGTCAACGCAGGAGACCGCGTCACTCACGGTAAGGTGCTCTGCATCATCGAGGCGATGAAGCTGATGAACGAGATCGAATCCGACATCGACGGCGTGATCACGAAGATCTATCCGCAGAACGGCCAACCTGTGGAGTACGGCGAGAAGCTGTTTGCCATCAAGGTATAGTCCGCCGCGCATGTTCTCGAAGGTCCTCATCGCCAACCGCGGCGAGATCGCTTTGCGCATCATTGCAGCCTGCAAGGAGCTGGGTCTCAAGACGGTGGCCGTCCATTCGGAGGCCGACCGCGATTCCCTGCACGTCCGCTATGCGGACGACGACGTCTGCATTGGTCCGGCCGCTTCCAAACAGAGTTACCTGAGCATCTCCAGCATCATCGCGGCGGCGGAGATCACCGGCGCCGACGCCATTCACCCGGGCTATGGATTCCTCTCTGAAAATCCGCACTTCGCAGAGATCGTCGCCGAATGCCGGATGACTTTCATCGGACCGCCTGCAGAGGCGATCCGGCTCATGGGTGACAAGGCCCGCGCGAGGGAGACGGCAAAGAAAGCCGGTATACCGATCATCCCCGGCAGCGAGGGCGTGGTTAGAAGCGCCGAGGAAGCGCTCGACATCGCGAAGTCGATCGGTTTTCCGGTGATCCTGAAAGCCTCCGCCGGCGGCGGCGGCCGTGGGATGCGGATCTGCTGGGAGGAAAGCGACCTGCAGAATCAGTTCGACACCGCACGCAACGAAGCGGATCGCGCCTTCGGCGTCCCGGACGTGTACCTCGAGAAGTATATGGAGCGCCCCCGCCACATCGAGATTCAGGTCTTCGGTGACACTCATGGCCGCATGGTGGCCCTCGGGGAACGCGAGTGCTCGATCCAGCGCCGCCACCAGAAGCTGATCGAGGAGTCCCCGTCTCCCGTGCTCACCGACGAGGTACGCCGCGCCATGAGCGACGCGGCCATCCGGCTCTGTCAGGCCGTGAACTATGTGAACGCGGGCACGATCGAATTCCTCTACCAGGATGGTCAGTTCTACTTCATGGAGATGAACACCCGCATTCAGGTCGAGCACGCGGTAACCGAGGAAGTCACCGGGCTGGACCTGGTCAAGGAACAGATCCGCGTTGCCGCGGGTGAGCCCCTCTCCGTGCCCCATGGCGATTTCCGCCTGCGCGGACACGCGATGGAGTTCCGCGTCAACGCCGAAGATCCGGTCACGTTCGCGCCGAATCCCGGCAGGATCCGGGAGCTGCACCTGCCAGGTGGCCCGGGGGTGCGCGTCGACACGCACATCTACCGCGACTACAACGTCCCGCCACACTACGACTCGCTGCTGGCCAAGCTGATCATCCGCGGCAAGGACCGTGCGGAGACCATCGCACGTGCCCGTCGCGCCCTCGAGCAGTTCGTCATCGAAGGGGTGAAGACCACCATCCCCATGCACCGCGCCATCCTGAACAACGAGCAGTTCATCAGCGGCGATATCTCCACGAGGTTCATGGATAAGTTCTCGTTCTGACGCGGTTGTCAGTTGTCGGTTGTCAGTTGTCTGAGAGTTCTGGAGTAGGTGGGGCGTCGTCCCAGCGCTCGCCGAGAAGGTACCGTGAGCCGAGAAACCGCAGAGAACCGACAACAGAGAACCGACAACAGCCCGTGTTACCCTCGCAAACGCTTCAGCAAATGAAAATTTTCCTGGTAGGGTTCATGGGCTCCGGCAAGACGACCGTGGGGCGGGAGCTGGCCGCGCGGGTTGACACGCCGTTTTTCGACCTCGACGAGCTGATCGAGTCCGCCGAGAAGATGACCATCAGGGAGATGTTCGCGCAGAAAGGGGAGCCGTACTTCCGGAAGCGTGAGCGCGACCTCCTGCGCTCGACCAGGCACCTCGAGTCGGCCATCGTCGCCACTGGCGGCGGCACCTTTACGTTCGACGAGAATATTCAGTTCATTCAGTCCGAGGGGCTGTCGATCTACCTTTCTGCGCCCTATGCCCTGTTGCGCGCGCGCATCGGGAGCAAAGAAGACCGGCCGTTGTTCCGCGATGATGTCTCCACGCACGAGCTGTACGCGAACCGCATCCGCTATTACCGGATGGCGGACATTGCCGTGGACATCCGCGAAGACGAGACCCCCGTGGAGATCGTGGAGCGCCTCGTCCTCGAGCTGCCGAAGAACGTGCTCGATGCGGCAAAGCGAACGATCTGGAGGCGGGCGTGAGGGCGCTGGTGGTCAGCGATCTGCACGCGAATGCGGAGGCACTGCGCTGCGTGATGACGCGTGTGCGTCGCAAGAAGTTCGAAGTGATCTTCTGCCTCGGCGACTTCGTCGGCTACGGGGCGCAGCCAAACCATGTTCTCGACGTCATGCGCACGTTCCGCGGACGCAAGGTCTACATCCGCGGAAACCACGATCGCGTGGCCGCCGGTCTGGACGACGCGGACGGATTCAATCAGGCAGCACGGGCGGCGGCGCTCTGGACCCGCGATCATCTGAGCGCGCCAAACCGCCGCTTTCTGCGCGACCTGACCATGGGTCCGGTGATGCATCGCGGGGTCATGCTCTGCCACGGCTCGCCATATGACGAGGACGAGTACGTGTTCAACGTTCACCACGCGGCCCAGATCCTGTCGCTGTTCGACGCGCCGTTCATCGTATTCGGGCACACGCACCTGCCAGCCGTGTTCTCGATCGACATGCAGGGGAACGTCCGCGGGTTCGCGGTGCGCGAAGAGGCGACGGTCAAGCTCGAGCCGAACCATCGCTTCCTCATCAATCCGGGATCGGTCGGCCAGCCTCGCGACCGCAATCCCGACGCATCGTGCATGATCCTCGACACCGAGAAACGCACCGTGCAGTTCTTCCGTGTGAAATACGACATCGGGAAGACGCAGGCCACGATCGTGAAAGCCGGTCTGCCCTCGATCCTCGCCACCCGCCTCCAGTACGGGACGTAGTGGTTTCGGTTGGCGTTGGCGGGAGAACCGCTGTCGGTCTGCATCTTTTCTGCTGTCATTCCGAGTGTGAGTCGAGGGACCCGGGCGTGTGGAGCGCGCATTGGCCGATCATCCCCACAAGGTCTGGCACCCGGGATGACGGGTCGTCCTCCCGTTCTTCCGCCAACCGCCAACCGCCAACCGCCAACCGACAGCTAAACAGGACGAGTGCTCCCCGATCGAGGACACAGCTTCAGGTTCCCTGGCGGTAAGTCATTGAAAGAAAAGGTGGAATACTCAACTGTAGCGTGGCATGTTGGCCGCAACCGCAGCTGTCATCGTTCCAGGAGAGCTCCATGAAAAAAGCCACTTTCCTCTCACTTCTCGCCATGGCCCTGGTCCTTCCCGTTCTCGCAGACGACGAAGTCGAGCGCCACCAGTCGTACCTCTCCTATGACGACGGAGGCACGGTCGTCCGATCCGGGGAGGACGGCAGTGAGATCGAGGCCCATCGCAACCTGCCCATCTATCCGGGCGACGAGATCATCACGTCGCGCCGCGGACGGGCGGAGGTCCGTCTTTCGGATGGGAACATCATCGGGGTGGACCGCGCGACTGCTCTTCGGTTTCGCTCAATGCTCGACAGCTATGAGGGAGAGAATGGCGAAACGGTCGTGGAGCTGCAGTACGGGAAGGTGGCTGTCCATCGCACCGACATCGGCCGCGACCGCGTTCGCCTCGATACAGACAGCGCCAGCTACGTCGCATCGGACGAAGCGGTCTATTCCGTGGAAGCCGACACCCGCGGCCGCGATCGCGTGACGGTGTTCGACGGTTCACTGGAGGTGCGCACGCGCAAGCGCACCGTGCGCGTTCGCACGGGCCAGTCCGCAACCATCGATGACGGCGGCGCCTTCGAGCTCACCGGCGATCTTCGCAACGCAGCCGACGACTTCGAGAAGTGGTTCCTTGTGCGCGCCGAGAACTTCGGCAGCTACAACAGCCGCCATATGAACCGCCGCCTGTCCTACTGGTCCGACGATCTGGAGCAGCATGGGCGCTGGGTGAATTTGAGCGGAATCGGGTACTCGTGGCGCCCCTATGTCTCTGCGAGCTGGCGTCCGTTTCACAACGGCTACTGGTCGAATCGCTTCGGCTGCCTGACCTGGGTCTCCTACGACCCGTGGGGATGGGGCACGGATCACTACGGGCGCTGGGCATTTGACCAGGGCTTCGGTTGGGTCTGGGTTCCTGGCAACGGCTACTCGCCCGCATGGGTGTACTGGATGTACGGTTCGGGCACGATCGGCTGGGCGCCCGCGGGCTGGTGGGATTGTCATCGCTCGTACTACAGCTGGGCGTACAACCCTTACCGCGATCACCTCGACTACGGCTTCGGTTTCTACGGCCGGGTGCGCATGAGCGACCTCGACCTTCGCCCCTGGACCTTCATCGACTCGCGCACAATCGTCTCCACGCGTGTCGATCGCGCCGCGCTGACCATCGATGCCGTGAAGCAGCGTCTGGGCCGCTCCCGCGATGGCTTCACGACCGTCGCACGTGGACCGGCGCGCTTCACGCGGGAAGAGTGGAACGACCCAGCGGAGGTCATCCGGCGCCGAGGCATCGGGGGCGCACAGACGGGCCGTGAGACGGGTGCTCCTCCGACGGACATGACTCCATTTTTCCGCCGCGATGGTGATGTCGCCGGCGACGTCCGAGACCGTGTCGTGCGATCTCGTGGGACTGCCCGCGCCGGGTTCGCACCGTCGGGTACACCGTCGCGCAACGCCGGCGGCTCCGGCTCCGTGGCGCCCATCGGCGGTGGCAGCGTGGCTCCCATCGGCCGTGGCAGCGTCGCACCGATCGACACTCGCAGGAACGGGGGAGCCCCGTCGGGCAGGGTCAGTCGCGGAGTGAGGCCTCCTCCAGCGTCTCAGCCCGTGGACTCCGGCTCGAGCACCGGCTCGACCACAGGTTCTACCAGGCGAGGCATCGACCGCCCTCGCGACGGCGGTAGGCCACGGGACACCGACCCACCTCGAGGCACCGACACTCCGCGGCCCGCGCCCGCGTGGCGCGAACGCGGTCGCGCCAGCGATCCGACGCCGGCGGTGACGCCGCCTTCGGCCAGCGAGCGTCCGCGACCAGGCGAATCGTGGCGCGGACGAGTGCGCAACGATGGGCCCTCGACCGCAACACCATCCCCGGCAGACCCGTCTGCAACTCCGCAAGCACCATCGACAGGTGGAAGCGACGTGCCTCGACGGGTGATCGACAGGATCAACGGACCGCGCACCCGGGAGCGTACTCCGGAGAGCGGAAGCAGGGACCGCGAGTCGGGCTCGCGAGATCGTGGCAGCAGCACGCGCGACAGCGGAAGGAGCAGCAGCTCCCGCGAGGGCGCCAGCACGCGGGATAGCGGAAGGAGCAGCAGCCCCCGCGAGAGTGCCCCACCACCACCGCGCACGGAGTCGAAGCCGGACACCAGCTCCGAGCGTCGCGATGACGGCGGCGGCCGAGTGAAACGCGAGTAGGGGCCTTGCGAGTCGAAACTGATCACAGATGAGTCGAGTGTCTTCAGGAGCTTCGAGTCGCGAATGAGCAACTCCAGTCCTCACTCAATTCGACGAGACCCATCCCATCGAGATCCTTCTCCCCCAGCGCACGGGGGAGAAGGGTCTCGATGGGGGAGAGTGTCGCGAGACCCGCCGAGCCTTGGAATGGTCCATCTCGTCGGTCTGAGTCGTAGCCTCGTTAGGAGTCTGCGCGGCAGAAAACGCCGCTGAAGGCGGCCGGCGGTGCGAGCAAAGCGAGCGACCACCGGACTGCGACGAACAAACCAGCAACGGTGTCGATTCACATTAGAATCGCGGCCGAATGTCGCTGGCGCTCTTCTACGCCCTCTACTGCGTCGAGGCGGGGCTGTTCTTTGCCGTGGTCCCCTGGACACGGATCTGGACGATGAACTCGCTGCTGCACAGCATGCCCGCGCTGGCGTTGATCGCGGATAACCCCTTTCTGCGAGGCTTTGTGTCGGGCGTGGGAGTGCTGCATCTGATCGTGGGCGTGCGAGAGCTGTACCGGCTCATTCGCGAGCGCAAGGGGAGCACCGGCCCATGAGCCGCGGCTCGAAGCTGGTCACTCCGCTGGTGATTGCGGCAGTGATGAACGTCTTTCATTGGATGGCCCGCAACAACCCAGGCGTGCTCGAGAGGGCGGCGTTCCCTCGTGAGATCGCCCTGCAGGCCACGCGCCTCCTGTTTTTCGTGGCGTTGATCTTCTTCGTGGTGCGCCTGATCGACCTTGTGGCCTTCGACCTGATCTCGCGCAAGCGCCAGGTGCGCGCGCCTGCGCTGCTCCGGGAGATCGTTTCCATCGTGCTTTTCGTTGTCCTGTTCGCCTGGGCTTTCTCGACGGTCTTCGAGACGGGTGTCAAGACGGTCACAGCGTTCCTGGCCACCGGCACCGTCGTAGCCGCCGTCCTCGGTCTGGCGTTGCAGGACACGCTCGGGAACCTGTTCGCGGGCATCGCCCTGCACGTCGAGGACAGCTTCAACGTCGGAGACGTGATCCGGACCGGCGATCACTTTGGAATCGTCGAGGCCGTACGCTGGCGCGGAACGCGCCTGCGGACGTTCACGAACAGTGTGATCATCGTGCCCAACTCGATGCTCGCGCGCGACCGCATGGAGATCTTTCCGAGGAACAACCTCAACGGGCGGATCCTGGCGCTCAGCATCGACGTTCACGTGCCGCCGTCAGCGGTGATCCCGATCCTCGCGCAGGCCGCATCGCACGTGGATGGCGTCTCCAGCCAGGTGCCTGCGTTTGCCCGGGTTGCGGCGTTCGGCGAATCGGGGCTGACGTACGAGATCAAGTACCACACCGTCGATTACTCGCAACGCGACCGCATCGATGCCGACATCCGCAAAGCGGTCTGGTACGCGCTGCGCCGAAACGACATCCCCATTGCTACGCCGGTACGCACGTACAGCCTTTACGAGGCTCCCGTCGCGAGGCCACAGCCCGATCGCGCCGAGATTGCCGATCGTCTGTCTCACATCGACGTCCTCACGCCGCTGTCACGCGCCGAGCATGAATCGATCGCGACCGCTGCGCGCGTGCACGCGTTCTCGAAGGGCGAAACGATCATTCGCGAGGGCAATACGGGAAACTCGATGTTCGCCGTGCATGACGGTGTCGTGGCGGTGCGCGTCGGTGACGACGAAGTGGCGCGGCTCACCTCCGGCGATTTCTTCGGCGAAATGGCTCTGCTGACTGGGGAGAACCGTGCGGCGGACGTGATCGCGCTGACGGATGTCATGGTCATCGAGATCGCCAGGGAAGCGTTGCACCCGGTCCTCAAGCAGCATCCCGAGCTGGTGGACGCAATCTCCGCCAGGGTGACGGAGCGGCGCGGATCGATCGCGTCGCTACGCACCGCGTCTCATGAAGAGGCGCATCACACGGTGCTCTCGCGCATCAAGTCCTACTTCGGGCTGTAGCTCGTTCGTTCCCGTGATCGGCGCAGGCTGGACCGGGGTCACTTCAGTACATCGCTGGGTTGCGGGCAACGGCAGCGCTAAGAGTCTGCGCGGCGGAAACTGCTCCTCAGACGACGAGCGTCGCGGAGGCGGAGCAACCAGCGCTGCCGGCCGTGCCGGCCTGGGTCTCCGTGGTGAACCGGCTCCCTTCACTTCGCTCAGGATAGACTTCCAGAGTGAAGCGTCTCCTGATCGTGGAGGACAAAGAGTCCCTTGCCCACATGCTGCGTGAGGCGGTGCAGTCGGACGGGTTCGAGCCCGACGTGGCCGGCTCGGGTTTGGAGGCGATGCGGTGGCTTGCAGAGGGCCGTCGGTATGCGGCCGTGCTCACGGACCTGCGCCTGCCCGGGGCCGACGGAATCGCCGTGCTGCGCCAGGCGAAGGAGAGCGATCCCGACGTTCCCGTCATCGTCATGACGGCTTTCGGCACGATTGAGAACGCGGTCGAGGCGATGAAGCTCGGCGCTTACGACTTCATCCAGAAGCCGGTCGACGTCGATCACCTCTCGCTGCTGCTCCGCCGGTGCCGGGAGCACCGTGAGCTGCTGCATGAGAACCTGCTGCTCAAGGAAGAGTTCCAGAAGCGGTACCGTTTGCCGGCGATCATCGGCGACTCGCCGCGCATCGTGGAGGTGTCGCACGCCATCCAGCGCGTCGCTCCGACCGACTCCACCGTCCTTCTCCTGGGCGAATCGGGCACCGGGAAAGAGCTTTTCGCGCGCGCGATCCATCAGCTCTCACCGCGCCGGGACCGGCCATTTGTGGCGATCAACTGCGCGGCCATTCCCGTGACGCTCATCGAGAACGAGCTGTTCGGCCACGAGAAAGGCGCGTTCACAGGAGCGTCGGCCCGCCAGCTCGGCAAGTTCGAGCTGGCCGACACCGGCACCATCTTTCTCGACGAGCTCGGCGAGCTCGACCTCAGCGTGCAGAGCAAGATTCTGCGCGTTCTGCAGGAACGGCGCTTCGAGCGCATTGGCGGCACGGCCTCCATCGACGTCGACGTGCGCATCATCTGCGCGACGAACCGGGATCTCGAAGAGAACGTCCGCCGCGGTGCCTTTCGCGACGACCTGTTCTTCCGCATCAACGTCTTTCCGGTGGTCATTCCACCGCTCAGGGTGCGTCGCGAGGATATCGATGCCCTCGTGGACTTCTTTGTGCCGCGGTTCGCGCGAGAGGTGCCGCGGCCCGGACTGCGCATCAGTGACGCCGCGCGCCTGATCCTACGTGGATACGACTGGCCCGGGAACATCCGCGAGCTCCAGAACTGCATCGAGCGCGCGGCGATCCTGTGCGACCGCAACACCATCGAGCCTCGTGACCTGCACCTCACGCCCTCGGGGGACGACGCCCTGCGCGATGCCCTCGATCTCTCCGGGACGCTCGAGGAAGCGTCCTCGCGCGCGGCCAATGTGGCCGAGCGCATCAAGATTCAGGATGCTCTGCGCCGCTCGCCGGGACGGGGAGATGCGGCGGAGGCGTTGGGAATCTCGGTGCGCGCATTGAACGCGAAACTGCGCGAACTGGAGATCGAATGAGCCATCCGACCTCGCGCGATGTCGTCGCCTATCTCAACGAACGCTTCGCCGTGCGCGGGCTGCCGTACCGGCTCGAGCACGTAGGCGTGCTGCCGTACATGAATCCGATGTGGATGGCGAACTGGGACGTACCGCAGCTCGCGGAAGCGCCGGAACAGGAGATCATCGAGGAAGAGATTCGCGAGGCGCGGTGGAAATACCCGCAGGTACTCGAGGAATTCTGAAGACGATATCGCTTGCGAAGTGACGCACCGGCTCGAGCCGGGCCAGCATGGGAGCAAGCTCCAGGCGTTGTTCGTCGCTGAGAGCCGCTTCATGCACGATGAGCACCTCCGCACCCGCTCGCTGGGCCGCCGCGATGAATGGGCCGCCGTAAGCCAGCTTCCGCAGTTCTTCGTGCGCCGGAGTCTCGAATCCGGACGTGCCGTTGACCAGCGGCACTCGATGAGAGGTCTGCGCATGGAGGTAGAGGAACGGGATGTTGTCCGCGATCATCGGAATCTCCAGGACAGCGGCTGGTTTCTCCGACGCGAGCCACGCGTATGCGGGCGCCCGGCGAGGCACCTCCGTCCACCGCACGCGTGCCGCGACGTCGAGAACCACGAGTGCGAAGAGGAGAGCCGCCCAGGATTTCCGTCGCTTCGCCAGTGCGGCCGCGCCCACGGCCGCGATTACGGCGATGCCGACGTACGCGATCACTGCCCAGCGGGCCGGCGTACGAGTCGCTCGAAAAGGGGTCACGATGCGAAACAGAAAAGGATGAAGGTAAAAGTACCAGCCCAGCGAGCCCAGGAAACCGATCGCGATCCATAACCCCGCGGCCAGTTCCTCAGATGAGAACCGGCTGGCGTTCATGATCGAGTGAAGCTGGGGAGAGAACCGGATGATCAGCAGAATCGTGGCGAGCATCGCCGGCACGTCGGCGCCGGCAAACGAAACGGGTCCGATCCTCACGCGACCGGCAACGGCGATGGCGATGCTGATGACGGCCAGCAGGGCGATGGTGACGTCCATCGCCCGGCGCTGCGTCACGGCGCGCACAGGGGATGAACAGGAGACCGTGCGTGAACGGAGGAATGCGCATGCGATCAGCGCGATCGCAAGAGTCCCCGGAAACAGTTCCCGTTCGTCGGTACGCCACGTCTCGAAGAAGCGTTCGTACAGGACGCTGCGCGAAGACGCGACGAGCCAGTGCATCGGCGTCGCGGACCCGAGTCGCGCTTCGAAACTCGTACGCCGCGCACCGTACTGCTCCGCGACGATCTGATACGGGATCAGGAACGGCAGCAGCAACAGGGACGCGACCAGCAGTGCGACGCCCAGCCGCACCCAGAACGCGCGTTCCCGGCGCGGCTCGGCAAACTGCAGGAACCAGATCGTGACCACCATCGCGAAGCCGCCGAAGAGGAGCCAGTGAATGTTCGTCAGGCCGTTCATCACGAACACCGCGGCGAGCAGTGCGGCGCGTCTGCCATCGGGCCTCCTCCAGTAGAGGATGAGGCACGCGAGGAGCAGCGGCAGCCATCCGCTCCAGACGATCTGGAGATGCTGCACATGCGCGATCTTGAATGAACCGAACGCAAAGATCGTCCCGCCGATCACGGACGCGAGGTCGTGACGGGTGATCACGCGCGCCAGCACATACGCTCCGTAACCGGAGAATGCGAATCCGAGCAGCAGGGCGACGTTGTAGACCGCGATTGAGGGAAGACCGGCCAGGTGAAAAGGCAACACCACCAGCGCAATCCCGAGCATGTGCTCGCTGAAGGCGAGGACGTTCGTCGCGGGGTGATACATCGGCGCATCAAACAGGGAGAGCGGCGAGTCTGTCAGCGCGTGGCACACCCAGTCGATGATCCACGCGTTCAGCAGAGGATCACCGAGGTCGGGCACCGAGTTGGACAGATGCAGTGTCAGTGGCCACGTGATGGCCACGCTTCCGCCGAGGAAGAGCGCAAATACGGCGAGGTGGCGCAGCACGCCCCCGAGTTTAGCGGAGCCACTGCCGGAGGACTACTGCGCCGCCGCCGGAGGCTCAACGCCCAACAACGCCGCCACGAATCGAGCGATGCGCGTTTGCGCGACGTCGCCGAGGTTCCCGCGTGTGATGCCAAAGCCGCTGGCGAAGAGCACCGTGTGCAGTTCCCGATGTGAGTTCAAAGCCCCGTGCTGGCCGGAGGCCGCCTCGGCCAGCAATGGTTCCTGATCGGATGAAGAAAGATCGATCCCCGGGTACGACGTGGCGATGATGTCGCCACTGTTCGCGTGTGTGGCGGCACTTTTCTTCTCCACGCGCTCGAAATGACCGGTCGCGGTCAACAGGTTGACGACAACGTCGGTGTCGTCGACTCCTCCCGAGCGGTAGAGGTGCGCGACGTTCTGGGCCGTGTACGCGCGCCATCGCGGCGTCAGGCCGTGGCCGGCCAGGAGTCGTCCCAGCCGAAACTGGCTCCGAGCTCGTCCCAGGCCATGGTCGCCGCAGATGAGAAGCGAGTCGCGGTTGGCGTCGAGCAGGGCGCCGACCGCCCCGGCGGCCCGGTCAGCCGCAGCGAATGCGCGTTGCACGACCGTGTCGTCATCGCCCGGAAAGTTGTGCAGCGCCTGGTCGACGATCGGCTGATAGGCGAGGAGGAGGTCGAACGGCACGCGCCGAATGGTGAGCGTTTGCGCGCGTGTGAGAAAGTCCGAGAGGCGCTCCAGCTGCTCCGCGAACGTGGCCGGATCGATGTCGGCCTGCCCATCCGGCACACCCGGCCAGAACCCCACCTCGGCATCGAGCAGGTCGCGATAGGAGTCCGGATACGCGCGCGTGCGCGAGATGGCACCCCAGTAGATGGTGACGTCGAGGGAAGGAGTGGTGGTGAGAACCTTCGACCAGGAGCCGTGATTGTCTTTGGCTACGGCGAACCAGCCCTGAGGGTCCGTGGACAGCTCCTGTTGCGCGGTCTCAACGGCATAGACATCGTAGTTCTCGACGAGATCGTTCGTGCTGTCGAACGCGATGACGTCGACGTCCTGGCGCGGTCCGCGAGGGACGCTCCATTCGATGCGTGCCTGCATGATCGGGCTGTAGGACGGACGTCGCTGAGGGCGTCGGGTCCACGTGGGTGGGACCCACTCCCGCGTGAAGTCCTGACGGGTCAGCTTCACGAGGCGTGCGTTCGTCAGAGAGCTCGTCCAGATCAGCCCGAAGTCCGCGGTGCGTCGCTGCGTCGCTGCGTCGACGGATGGAAAGGGCACCGCGCCGACGCGCTTGCCTTGCCTCCGTGCGGCCTCCACGATCGTTTCAACGCTGATCTCTGCGGTCAGTCCGCGCGTCACCTGCTCCGGCGGCTTGCCAGGGGAGTGGAATGCATTGGAGACGACGCCGTGAACCTGAGGGTCGGCGCCGGTGAGGATCGAGACGTGCGTGGGCGCCGTGAGCGTTGGATTCACGGGCACGATGCGCGCGACCGCGCCGCTGCCAGCAAGATGCTCGAAAGCGGTGAGCCCTTTCTGGCGTGCCAGGCTGTCGGCCCCCAGTCCGTCGAACGAGAGGAGCACCACCCTCTGCGCTGCGCCAGTGGCAACGAGGGAAGACGGCGGCGCAACAGCCGGCGGAGGTGCCGCGGGCGCGCATGCAACGAGTGAAAAGAGCAGGGGAAAGACGAGCCGGCGCACCATTCGCTAGTTCTTCAGGCTCCTGAGGACCTTCTCGCGATACTCCTTCGCCTTGCGGATCACTTCGCCTTCATTCACGGTGAGGACCTTGCCGCGGCGCATGAGGATCCGGCCGTCCACGATCGTCGTCACGACGGAACTGCCGGAGGCGGCGTAGACGATTGCGGATTCGACGGAGTAGACGGGCTGGGAGCGGATCTGTTGCAGGACGATGAGCACCACGTCGGCACGCTTGCCCCGCTCGAGGGTGCCAACCTTGTCGCCAAGCCCAAGTACC